>JAUVPB010000310.1 GCA_030598925.1 Actinomycetes bacterium | reverse complement strand
TCGTGTCGCTAGAGGCCACGCTCGCCGCGTTGGCGGGCGGGCCGAGCCTGCCGGCCGGCGCGATCCTGATCACGTTCGACGACGCGTACACCGATTTCGCGGAGCACGCCTGGCCGAGCCTGGCCGCTCGAGGCCTGCCGGTGACCCTGTTCGTCCCGACCGCATATCCCGATAACCCTGACCGCTCCTTCTGGTGGGATCGGCTGCACGTCGCGCTCGATCGTGCCGAGCGTCGGGACCGCGTTCGAACTCCGGCGGGCGCACTCCCGCTCCGCGACGCGGGCGACCGGGCTGCTGCGCGCAAGGCCGTCGGGCGGGTGCTCGAAGAGCTCGATCACGACACGGCGCTCGCCGAGCTCGAGCAGCTGTGCGACGTCCTCGAGGCCGAAGCACCCGCACCAGCGGTCCTGAGCTGGTCAGAGCTCCTGCGACTGAGCGCCGAAGGCGTCACGCTCGCGCCACACACCCGTACGCACCCGCTCCTCGCGAAGATTTCGTTGTCGGAAGCGATCGACGAGGTCATGGGGTCGCGCGACGACCTGGCTGCGCGCCTCGGGAACGCGCCACCCGTGGTCGCGTATCCGGGCGGCTCGTACACGGACGAGCTGGCCGACGCGCTGCTCGACCGCGACATCCGCGCTGCGTTCACGACGCAGCGCGGGTGCAACCGGATCGGCACGACCGATCCGCTTCGCCTCGACCGCATGAACGTCGGCGTCGCGTCATCACTGCCGCTGCTACGCAGCCAGCTACTACTCATCAGGTGAGTCTCTTGAGCGCAGACGCAGACCCCAAAGACGAGGCTAGGGTCACCCGTCGCTGCCGGGTCGGCGTGTTCTCGGACCTGCTCTACCGTCGAGACGGCGACGGACTTTCATCGCACCAAGCCTTCGTTCGCTTCGTCACGAGCCTGCCGCCACGTGTCGACGAAGTCGCGCTGTTCGGACGAGTCAAACCGACGCCAGAGCGCAGCCACTACGCGCTGCCAACGGCAGGTGTCCGGTTCGTTGAGCTGCCCCACTACCCGCGCGTCACCTCAGTTGGCGGGCAGCTCCGCGCCTATAGCGAAGCACGGCAGAGGTTCGTGCGAGAGTTGGACAGCCTCGACCTCGTCTGGATATTCGGCCCGCACCCGATGGCCGTCGGCCTCGCGCGCTCGGCTGCGCGAGAGGGCACTCCGGTCGTTCTCGGCGTCCGCCAGGACTATCCGAGCTACATTCGCCACCGACTCCCGAACCCGTTCTGGGCTTGGGCCGTGCCGGTTGCGCATGGCCTGGAATGGACGTTCCGCCGCATGGCGCGGCGGCACCCGACCGTCGCGCTCGGGCATGAGATCGCCAGCGCGTATGCCCCGGGGGCACCCGTACTCGAGACGGGCTTTCCGCTGATCTCTCGTGCGGACATCGCCTCGCTCGACGAGTCGCTCGACCGACCGTGGGACGGCGAGCTCCGCGCTGTCAGCGTCGGCCGGATTGACGCCGAGAAGAACCCGCTGCTGCTTGCCGACATCGCGGAGGGGCTGCGCGATCGCTTGCCGAACTGGAGGCTCGACGTCGTTGGAGACGGTCCGCTCCTCGGCCCTCTGACGGATCGAGTCGAGACCAAGCGACTCGGAGGGACCGTGCAGTTCCACGGCTACGTTGCGAACGGCCCTGCGCTCTGGGACAGGTACCGGCAGGGACATGCGTTTCTCCATGTGTCGCAGACCGAAGGCCTCCCGCAGGTCATTGCCGAAGCCCAGTCAGCGGGACTCCCGATCGTCGCGACCGCTGTGGGCGGTGTGCCCGCGGCGATCGAGCATGAGCGGAACGGCCTGCTCATTCCACCAGACGACGCAGGTGCAGCTATCGACGCACTCGAGCGGCTGCAGCTCGATCACGACCTCCGAGCCACGCTGATCACCGAAGGCCTACGGCGAGCCCGTGCCGAGACCATGGAAACGCAGCTCGACCGTGTCGCAGCGTTCCTCCGCGACTCGCTGCCCTCGACTCCCTAGCCCGGGGCGTCAGCTATCAGGCGGTCGGCACGTCGGGAGGGCGCGCCCGCAGCGCGCGCACGCCGACCACAGTTGTCGCGCTCGCGAGCGCTATGAGCAACCAGAAGTAGCGCTCGAAGGCCAGCGTCAAGAAGACTCCGCTCATCACGTACGCCACAAGGGCCAGCAGGAAACTGCCGGCGTAGTTGGCGACCTCCGGATCAAGCTTGGTCGCGCGCCTCTGCAGGCGAGCGAGCCGTGCGATGGCCGTCCAGAGGATCGCGAGAAACAGCACGAGGCCGGCGAGGCCCAGGTCGGCCGCGACGCCGACGAAGATGTTATGGGCCTCCCGTTCGGGGATCTCTCCGCGCGTCGAGCCGAACCGCACGCGCGTGTGGATTCCCGTCCCGATCCGGCCCGCATACTCCTGGTAGTGAAGCGGGAAGTTCTGAGGCCCAAGCCCGATCACCGGATTCTCAGCGAAGGCAAGCGCCGCGGCTCGCGTCTCCGTCCATCGTGCTCTGATGGACTGGTCGGCGTCGGGGTCGCCACCCTCGACGCTCGTCGCGCTCGCGATGTCCGCGATCGACGTGACCCGATCTCGAAGGTCAGGGATCGTGGCCACCACAACCGCGATGCAAGCAAAGGCGATC
>JAUVPB010000316.1 GCA_030598925.1 Actinomycetes bacterium | reverse complement strand
TGGAGGAAGGTGTAGACCTCGGCGACGACGGCGCCGATCTTGAGCGTCCCGAACCAGCTCGCGACGAAGTCGGGACCGTCCGCCAACGCAAGTAGCACTCGCTCCTCCGGTCGGACACCGAGGTCGCGGAGCGCGTTGCCGATCCGGTTCGTCCGTACCACGAGCTCCCCGTACGTGGTCGGCGTCGGCTTCGAGTCAGGGGCATCGCAGATCAGCGCGACGCCGTTCTCGCGTCCTTGCTCCACGTTCCGATCGAGGAAATACGTCGCGACGTTGAAGCGCTCGGGGATCTGCGCATACCTCAGCGGAACGTGGCCCGTCACGATTGGCTGAGCGCGACGAGGTCGTGCAACGGCGGGTCGTCGCCGAGCGCGAGGTCGGTGTCGAGCAGCGTCCCGCACGTTGGGCAGATCGCCTCGATCAGCACGAACTCGCTGCCGCCGGCCCGATTCGGCCCGGCTGAGTCGATCGGCCGCGACCGCAGAACGCAGTGCTCCTTCCAGATCTCGCCACAACCAGCGAGGACCGTGCCGCACCAGGTGCACTGGGTTCCCCCGTCGGGCGAGAGCTGCAAGTACTCGCCCAGAGGATGGCCGCTCGGCGGGATCGACCGGCGGCTTGCGTGCGTTGCCGCGATCGTGCTCGCAACGCGATCGGAACGGACGTCCAGGCGGCGCTCCAACGTGGCCGCCTCGTCGATCCCGCCGACCTCAGCCATCAGCACGACGGCGTACACATCGAGCGCGGCTGCCCTGCTGACCAGACCCTGCGCGACGTCTTCGAGCACCGCCGCGGGATCGCGATCGATGGGATCGCCGTAGCCGCCGCCGCCCATGAAACGGACGTACTGGACGTCTCCGGGCTCGAGTTCGACCGAGCCCCAGAAGCGATCCTCCCGGTCGGCGCCATCGGTTTCGTCGAAACCACCGGGAAGATCTGAGATGTTCGCCTCGCGAAAGGTCGAGTAACCGACGTTGCAACCCGGGTAGCCGCCGAACAGCCCGAGGCTCATCGGCGCGCGCGTTCCCTTCCCGAACAGCGTGAGTCCCATCGCGTGGTCCCCGGTGCGGTTGGGCGCGAAGGCGTACTCGTGGCACACGCCGCCCCGGTACTTGCCCGGCCCGCCGGAGTCGGGGACGACCCGGCGGTAGAGGTAAACGAGCGGCGTGTTGAGCTCCTGACTCTCGACGTTCGCCCAGCGAGAGACGACGTTAGGGATCTCGCCACCGAGGTCGACGCCGTCGCGGAACGCGCGGGCGCCGGCGGCACCACAGAACGTGTCGGTGAGCGGCGCGATGTAGAAGTCCCCGGCCTCGTCCAGCCCATGTGTCTCGACGTGAGCGTGGCTTCCGTGCCAGACGGCTGTTGCTCGATGTCTGTAGCGCTCGCTTGCTCCCAGCATCTTGGAGAGCAGCAGCGTCGAGAGGTTGTTCACGATTTGAATCGCCCCGACCGTTGCGATCGAGATCGGAGCCGGCCGGACACAGTTCACGACCGTCGCCTCGGGCGCGATCAGCGAGATGGGCCTGGTGACACCCTCGTTCCAGGTCACGTCCCACGCGAGCAACGGGAAGATCGGGGCGAACATGCCTCCCCAGGTCGCCCAGTAGCAGCAGTTGATGCCGAGCTCGACCTGGTCGCTCGAGCCAGTGAAGTCGTAGGTCAGCTGGTCTCCCTGCTTGATCGCCGCCGCCTGGACGGTGCAGCTGCCACCAGGCATGTCTATGTACTCACGCGCCTGCCAGCGACCGTCAGGAAGCTCGCTCAGGCGCCGCCGGACCAGCTGCTCGGATTGTTCGATCAGCGCCTCCGAGACGGCGTCGACGGTGTCGACCCCGTAGTCCTTGTAGATCCGCCGCATCCGCTCCTTCGATACGTGGTTCGCTGCGAGCTGCGATTTGAGATCGAGTGCCGTCATGCCCGGGTCGCGAACGAGGTTGAGGAACGTGTCGAGTACGTCGCGGCGCACCTTGCCGCCCTCGACGATCTTGAGGCCCTTGGTCTGGAAACCCTCCTGATAGTTGTCACGCGCGTTGGGCGAGAAACCGCCGGGATCAATCGCGCCGATGTCGGTCACATGCACGAAGTTGGCCACGAAACCGGTCAGGCGACCCTCGAAGTGGATCGGCGAGATCAGGTACACGTCCGGCGGATGCAACGCGGCGGTGTAGGAGTCGTTGAAGAAGAAGACGTCGTCCTCACCGATGCCAGGGTCTTCGGCAAACGTCGCGATGATGTGCTTGACGGCCTGAGCCGCGCTCGTGAGGTGGTGGAGGAACCCGACGCCCCCGACCATCAGTCCGCCGTCGGCCTTGTAGAGCGAGACCATCAGGTCGTGGCCCTCGTTCGTGATCGGCGAGCCCGAGACGTTCTCGAGCGCGATGATCGCCTCGTCCATGACGTTCAGGAGCTTGTGCCGGATGATCT
>JAUVPB010000328.1 GCA_030598925.1 Actinomycetes bacterium | reverse complement strand
CAGCCCGGACGGAAACGTGATCGCTGACTACCTGGGGCCGATCGGCGATCCCGGCGAGCTTGCGCGGCGGCTCGACGGCACGCCCGGAATCGTCGAGCATGGGTTGTTCCGGCCGGCGCTGACCAGCGATCTCCTGATCGGGCGAGACGGCACGGTCGAGCATCGTCAGCTGTCTGGTTGAGCCTGGGCCGAGCACCGTTGGTACACGTTGGCCGGCAGAGGTCGACCCGTGACCTAGCGGACGCAGCCGCCCGCTGCTACCGGGCGGAGCCGCGATCCGAGAGCCGCACGAATCGCAGACAGGGGTACGCCGACGCTTCCGTCGCTCTCCTGGGTCGTGCCGAACACCATCGACACGACCTGTCCCTCGGCGTTGATGATCGGGCCGCCCGATTGGCCAGGCTCGACCGAGCCTCGTACGGGCACGACGGTGCGGAACCCGCGGCTCCGGTTGAGGGCGTCCGGCGCGATTACCTTGGTCGCGCGACCCGCCGTCGCGTAGTCGGCTCGTAGCGGCCCGCCGCGCGGATAGCCGAGCAGCACAACCGTCTCTCCGTGCCTCGCCCTTGCGGCCACCTCGAGTCGGGGTGCGTCGAGCAGCTCGACACGAAGGACCGCCACGTCGTTCTCGGTGTCGAGGTAGACGAGCTCGGCATCCAGCTCGTGCTGTCCTGGTGTCAGAACTCGCGTGTCGCTCTGGCCGGCAACGACGTGGGCATTCGTGACGACGAGGTTCTTGGCGGCGACCCAGCCGGATCCCTGTGCACGGATGCCGCACGAGGTTCCGAGCACCTCCACGACGCTTGGGTATGCGGCCCGTGCTTGGTCGATGTCCAGGACAGACGGATCCGGCTCGGGCAGGCTTGCGTGCGGGACGCCGGAGAGCAGCGGCAGGGGATCAAGCGACTCGAGCGCGGCCAGCACCGTGCTAGCCGGAATGTGGTCCACCAGCCGCGTGAGCACGAACGAGCCCTCGACCTGGCCGCGGAGCCCAGCAGAGGGCTGCTGCACGGCGAGCACCGCCACCAGCCACATCACGCCGAGTCCGACGAGGGCTCCTGCTGCGAGCCCGCCGGCCGAGTCAGCAATGCGGAAACGTCCCGGAATGATGCGCGAGCGCGCGGAGCTTCCCAGCGCGCTCGTGACCAGCTGCAACAGTACGGCACCGACGAGTGCGCCGACGAGGCTCGCCAGTGGGACCCACGGCGACTCGGATCCCTCCGAAAGCAGCATCGGCCCAACCCGCGCGCCCACGATCGCGCCGATGAGGACGCCGCTGAACGACACGAGCTGTGCGACGAGTCCTCGACGCCAGCCGGCCAGCGCAGCCACGGCGACGACGATGACGACCAGGAGGTCGACGAGGTTCATGCTCGGGCCCTGCCGTGGCGGGCCCCGGCGGGATCAGTCCTGTACAGCCCCTTCCGGGGGAGCGCTGCTTTCCTGCTCGCGTCGAACTTCGACGACCTCGCGGAGTTGGCTACGCGCTCGGTGGATCCGGCTCTTCGCGGCTGGCAGCGAGAGCTCGAGCGCGTCGGCGACCTCCTGGTTCGACCAACCCTCGATGTCGCGCAGCACGAGCGGCGCCCGATACTCGAACGGCAGGTCGCGCAGCTTCGCCGCCAGGTACGACGAAAGCTCTCTGTTCTCGGCGAGGGTGTCGACATTGGATCGGGCATCGAAGAAACTGGCGTCGCCGGGGTGGAGGTCATCGAGCGAACGCAGATCGAGTTTCTTTCGGCGTGTCCGCTGAAGTGCCTCGTTCACCGCGATTCGATAGAGCCAGGTAAACGGCTGCGAGTCCCCCCGGAAACGCGCGAGGTTTCTCCAAGCTTGCACGAATGTGTCCTGCGCCGCCTCCTCAACATCGCGTTCGTCGTCGAGCAGGCGTCCGAGGAGAGCACGCACGCGGCGCTCGAAGACGCGGACGAACTCGGCGTACGCTTGCACGTCACCTTCCCGTGCGCGAAGCAGGAGCTCTGACTCGGTTGCCACCACAACTGACGCTAGCATCGGAAACGGTCTTGCCAGCATCGAACTCCGCGATGAACCT
>JAUVPB010000287.1 GCA_030598925.1 Actinomycetes bacterium | reverse complement strand
CAGCCCGCGCGAAGATGATGCCGCGACTGGGCCTGCTCGAACGCCACGAGTTCCGAGGACGAACCCTTCACGTTGCTCCGATTGCCGTCGAGCGCCGGACTGGATTCGATGTAACACCCAGCCGATGCGGTCACGCTGGGTCCTAGTG
This sequence comes from Actinomycetes bacterium, assembly GCA_030598925.1. Classification (GTDB taxonomy): domain Bacteria; phylum Actinomycetota; class Thermoleophilia; order Gaiellales; family Gaiellaceae; genus JAUVPB01. The sequence goes on along the minus strand of JAUVPB010000287.1, from coordinate 2,978 downwards.
CCGAGCTTCCCGCGAGGATGAAGCCCGCGCTGGCTCTGCGGCGTCTGCCGGCCCAACCTCGCTGGGCACTGGAACGCGCTCGCGACACGTAGCTGATCGTGACCCCGCCTGATAGGGCCTGAAACCGAGATCCCGGCCCGGCAGACGCATCGATCGACGCGCCGGAACCGTCCGCCGGGGCGTCGACCGAGTCCGTCCAGGGCAACGCGAGCACGTCGAGCAAGGTCAGGTCGTCCCGCTCGATCACGACCCCCGCGGCCGTGGGTCGGGCGCCAGCTCCCTGATCTCCGCCGGCGCGGCCTCGACGACGCTCTCGGTGGCGGCCGCTTCCTCCATCAGGTAGGTGCCCGCGCCATCGCGCCACTCGAGGATCGTGAAACGGCTCCGCGATGTCCGGCGAGGGTCGAGGCCGTGGGGACACCCCGGTGATCGATCCATGTAGAAACCGGCGCGGAGCAACACGGCGACGCCAGGCCCGTCCTTCGCCCGGATGAACTCGGCCATCGGTAGCTCGCCGTCGAGGACGAGCCCGCCGCGACATGTGAAGCAGCACAAGCGGAACCGCCTGCTCACGCGCTCCGGCGACGCGCACGTGCATCGCCCCATGCGCGTGTCGACGAGATGACGACCTGAGCGGATTCTCACCATCGCTGAGATCCCGGGTACGGTTGCGTGACTCTCACGGCGAAACGGGGCAGACTATGGACGAGGCTGAAGAGGTTCGCGAGGCGATCGAAGAACTCTTCGACGCGATCTTGCGTAAGAACGTGGACGCGATCCAGCAGCACTACCTCCAGGAGGATCGCCTCTTCATCTTCCGGGAGGGCTGGGAGGGCAAAGTCGAGGGCTTCGACCGGAAGACGAACGCCGCCCTGTGGCAGGGGCTACTCGACGAGGTGACGTTCTCGAAGATCGAGCTCACCAACGACGTGCAGTCTGGCCGGAACGGCGACCTTGGGTGGGTCGGCGGAACGACAGCGTCCACGTATACGCCGGCTGACGGATCGGCACCGGTCGAGGCAACGCAACGCGCCACGTGGATTCTCGAGCGCCACCACGCGCGCTGGCTCATCGTGTTCGAGCACGTCTCGTTCCCGAAAGACAAGCCCTACTGAGCCGAGACACTCAGCTCGTAACGGCGAGGCCCGCGAGCCGACGTCCGAGGATCCGACCGAAGCTCAGCGCGGGCGTCACGCACATGCCGCCGCCATATCCGTCGCCCATCAGGGCCGCAACACCGATGACCTCGCCCGCCGCGTAGAGACCCGGGATAGGCGAGCCCGCTTGATCGAGCACCCGCAGCTCGCGATCAACCGTCAGACCGGCGAAACCTACGACCGTGCCCGCATGTATCGCGATCGCGTAGAACGGGGCCGTCGCGAGCTGCCCGTCGAGCTGCTGCCGGCCGAGCAGGTCGTCTCCGTCACGCACTCCGGCGTTGTAGGCCTCGGTTGTCGCGAGGAGGCCGGGGGCATCCATGCCGGCCGCCTCCGCGAGCTGCTCGAGTGTGTCGGCGCGCCAGACGCGCTCGCCGCGCACGGCTTCATCCCTGACCATGTCGGCAGTCCAACCGACGATGACGGGATCGTCATCGTCGAGCATCGCCTCGTCGAAGACGATCCACGCGCGTCCGCCTTGGGCCGCAAGTGCACGCTCGCGGGCATCCGCACTGGGCTCGTCCTCACGCAGGAACCGCTCGCCCCGGTCGTTGACGTGAATCTCCTTGATCGCACGGTACTGTGGCGCGGCGTTGGCGAACGCGTCCCAGATGTCGGTCTTGCCCGAACCTGGTTCGAGTTCGATGCAACCCGGCGTCGGCAGGTGATGCTCGGCGCCACGCAGGTCGGCCCCGATCTCACGTGCCGCCTGGATGCCGTCGCCGGTCGAACTCTCGCGCGCGCCGAGCAGGCAGTGCACGTTTGGGTGTAGCTCGGTAAACAGCGCCCGGCTAGCCGCATATCCGCCTGTCGTGAGCACGACATGAGGTGCCGGGAACTCGAAGGGGCCCGAAGACGCCGTACCGGCCACTCCGATGACGCGGCCCCCGTCTAGAAGCAGCCGCTCGAGCCGGTGCTCGAGGTGCAGCTCGATCGATCCGGCATCGACGAGCTCCTCGAAGCGCGGCTGAATCGTCTTGAGGATCGAGACACCCATCTCGACGCCCCAGATCGTGCGCGCCCGGGAGTACGGATCGTGTCCGTAGTAGACGATCGGCATGTCCTCTGGAAACGGGAACTCGAGCTCCCCGAGCCAGTCGAGCGTCGACGCCGCCTCCGTCACCGCCTGCTCGAGCAGCTCTGGATCTGCGTAGCCGTGGCCGATACACATCACGTCGTCGTAGTGCTCCTGCGGCGAGTCCTCGATCTCGCGTGCACGCTGTACGCGGCTCCCCGCCGCGCTCATCTGCCCAGCCGAGATGTGAAGCGTCCCACCGAGCTCTGCCGTCTTCTCGACGACGGCTACGCGGGCTCCCGCCTCGGCGCCGCTGATCGCGCAGGGGATCCCGGCGGTGCCGGCGCCGATCACAAGGATGTCGGGACTGCTCAAGCGAACCTCAGCTTCCGATCCTAGACACGCCGAGGATCGCCATGACGATCACGCCGCTATACACGAGCAGCACAGGCGGGTACGCGACCGTGATCGAGCGGTCGAACCGCGCCAGCAGCTCGGGGCTCTCTCCCTGCTCGAGCAGCGCGCCGAATGCGGCCGGAAATCCGCGGAAGGCGTAATCGATCCACTCACCCGCCGATCGCTATCGCGAACACGATCGCGCTCCACGCCACGTGACCCGCCTCCCAGATCCCGTTGCCGACCAGCGACTGGATACCGGTCACGAGGAAGAAGGCGATCAGCACGCCCCGAAGTGTCTTGTCGACGACGCGGTAGCGGCGCTGAAACGGCGTTCCGGTGGTGCCGGCTCCCGTGAGGTGGTGCTCGCGAACCAGCGCCCATGACCAGACGACGGCAACCGCGAGCGT
>JAUVPB010000339.1 GCA_030598925.1 Actinomycetes bacterium | reverse complement strand
GACCTCACGCACGCCGTGCGCGACGAATCCGCCTGGCTCGTCGAGGCAGCCGCTGATCCAGGCCACGACGGCTGGGACTCGACCATCGCAATCGCGGAGGACGGCGTTGTCCGCGCGGCCGGTGTCGAGCCGTCGCAGTTCGGGTTCGACAACGGCGTCGAGTACTACGAGTTGCGCGACGGTGTTTGGGCAGTCGAGCCGGTCGGCAGTGGGCCGATCGCGTACGAGTTCAACGTGAGCCTCGCCGTGAGTCCGAGCGGCTCGCCGGCGATCTCCTACTTCGACGACGTCGTCGGCGACCTGATGTATGCGAGCTTCGACGGCACCGAGTGGGGCATCGAGTCAGTCGCGACCGACGGCAGGACCGGCATGTTCTCGTCACTCGCCTTCGATGCGGACGGGCGGCCACACATCTCGTTCTTCGAGACCACGGGCGCCACAGAAGGCCTCGTCCGCTACGCCATGCGCGGAGACGACGGCGCGTGGATAGTCGAGGAGATCACCCAGCTCGCCGACGTCGAGCTGGGCCAGACAGGTGCGCGCCGCAACAGTGCGATCGCGATCGCTGCCGACGGAACGCCGCACGTTGTCCTCTCCGACCGCAGCGCACTGAGCTACGCCGTGCGGTCCGACAACGGTTGGGTCGTCGATGTCGTCGCCGAGGCGGGAGCCGGTCCGCTCGGCCAGCTCGTTTCCTTCCAGCTCGCAGTAGACGGAACGCCACATCTGACGTTCTTCGAGGTGACCTCGAGCTCCCCGCTCGAGGGTCTCGTCGCCTACGTGACGCGCGGCTGAGTCGTGCGCTCGGCCCGGCGGTGCCAGGGGCGGCCGTCCCTGCCGTCCCGGGTACGATCTCGGCGGTCCGCAGGGCTCGGTCGCCGGGCGCGAGCTCGATGCGGGATCATCTGATCGAATGGGCGCGCGCGGAGACATAACAACATGACGGACGAACAGACCACGCATGAGTACGTGCGGCGCGTAGACCCAGAGCTTGCAGAGCCGTTCGAGAAGGACCCCGTGGCCGAGGACTTCCTCGAGCGCCTCAACGCACAGCTCTTCACGCACGCAGAGGCGGAGTACCTCGAGCTCGACGAGACCCTGCCCACGCTTCACGTGATCGGCGTGCCTCGATCAGGCACGACCCTCCTTCACCAAGCGTTAGCCAGCCGGCTCGAGCTCGGGTACGTCGACAACCTGGTCGCCGCGTTCTGGCGCGCACCCACGTACGGCATACGGCTTTCGAGCAAGCTCGGGCTGGCTGCCGCGCGCTCCAGCTTCGAGTCGTCCTTCGGGCGCACAGGCTCAGCCGGCGAGCCGCACGAGTTCGGCTACTTCTGGAACGATCAGCTTCGCTACCCGGATCTGGCGCAGCGGGGACCGGAGCACGAAGCGTCGATCGACTGGGCGCACCTTCGGCGCGTGCTGCTGAACATGGCGCACGCGAACGGCAAGCCAATGGTCTTCAAGCCGATGCTGCTCCTCTGGCACCTCGAAGCTGTGCTCCAGCACATGCCGCTGACGTGCTACGTCTGGATTCGTCGCGACGCGAGACAGGTTGCGCTCTCGTTGCTCAAGATGCGCGAGGTGGTATTCGGCACCATCGAACGGTGGGCGTCGTTGCGCCCGGTGGCCGCTCTCGAGCTGGGCGGCGACGATCCGGTGCGACAGGTCGTCGCACAGACGCTTGTGCTCGAGCGAACGATCGAAGCGGCGGCCGCGCGGATGGGTGCGGATCACGTCATCGTGGTCGACACTGAGCAGCTCTGTCGCGAGCCCGAGGAGGTCGTTCGGCGGACACGCGAGCTGCTCGCGAGCAAGGGCGCGAGGGTTCCAGAGCG
>JAUVPB010000208.1 GCA_030598925.1 Actinomycetes bacterium | reverse complement strand
TAGCCAGGGCCCGTCCATCGAAGGAGAGAAGCGTGACCGACTGGAACGACCGTACGCTCCGTTCCCTGCTCTTCACCCCGGGCAACCACCCACGCCGTCTCGAGAAGGTCGGCACCTTCGGCTCCGACGCGATCGTGCTCGACCTCGAGGACGCCGTCGCCGACGCCGAGAAGGACCACGCGCGCACCATGGTGCGGGAAGCGGTGCCGACCTACGACGACGCGACGATCGTCATGGTGCGGGTCAACGGCCACGAGACGGGCCGCATGGAGGAAGACACGATCGCGGTCGCGTATGCAGGCGTCGACTGCCTGATGGTGCCGAAGGTCGAGACGCCCGAGACGCTCCCTCGGATGGACGCGCTTCTCTATGGCTTGGAGCGAGAGCGCGGGCTGAACGTCGGGAGTATCCGGTTGCTGCCGCTCATCGAGACAGCGAGAGCGCTCGTTCGCGTCGACGAGATCGCCAATGCCGCGCCAGAGCGCGTTCTCACTCTCGCGTTCGGACTCGGTGACTTCTCGACCGACATGCAGGTCGACCTGACACAGGACGCAACCGAGCTCCTCTACGCACGACAACGCATCGTCGTGGCCGCCCGCGCATGTCGCATGCGAGCGCCAATCGATGGACCGTACCTGGACATCAAGAACCTCGAGGGCCTGGAGGACGAGACGCGCCTGTCGCGCCAACTCGGGTTCGAGGGGCGCGTCGTCGTGTATCCACTGCAGGTCGACGTCGTGCAGCGCGTCTACTCGGAGCTCTCAGATGAAGACGCCGAGCGGGCGCAGAACGTCATCGAGGCCTTTGAGGCGGCCGAGGGAAGCGGCTCGGCTTCGATTCAGGTCGATGGGCAGTTCGTCGACTACCCGATCTACGACCGTGCACGGCAGAAGCTCCGCCTTCACCAGGCCGCGCGGGCGGAGCAAGCACGGTGACGCCCGACCAGCCGGAGGCGGCCGCCACCCCGCTCCCACTCGAGGGCTTGCGCGTCGTCGACTCGGCGACCCTGTTCGCCGGCCCGGTGATCGCCTCGATCATGGGCGACTACGGAGCGGACGTGATCAAGGTGGAGCACCCGGCGGGCGACAGTCTCCGCACGCTCGGATGGTCGAAGGACGGCGTGTCGCTGTGGTGGGCACACGTCGGCAGGAACAAGCGTTGCGTCACCCTCAAGCTCTCCGACCCCCGCGGGGAAGAGCTGATGAAAGAGCTCCTCTCGAGCGCGGACGTGTACGTCGAGAACTTCCGGCCGGGCACGCTCGAGCGATGGAATCTCGGCCCTGAGCAACTCCACGAGCTCAACCCCGGCCTGGTCGTCGTGAGAACGACTGGATTCGGTCAAACGGGCCCTTACCGCAACCGACCCGGGTTCGGCACGCTCGCAGAGTCGATCTCCGGGTACGCGTACATCAACGGCTGGCCCGACAAGCCGCCTGCGCTGCCGCCGTTCGCGCTCGGCGACGGCGTCGCAGCGCTCACCGGCACCTTCGCGATCATGTTCGCGCTGTGGTGGCGCGAGCATGGCGGCAACGGTCAGGGGCAGGTCATCGACCTGTCGATCTACGAGCCGCTGTTCTGGCTCCTGGGGCCGCAGTCACTGCTCTACGACCAGCTCGGGATCGTGCAGGAGCGCACGGGAAACGCGGCGCCGTTCACCGCCCCGCGGAACGCGTACCAGGCGAGCGACGGGACCTGGCTTGGGCTCTCGGCCAGCGCGCAGTCGATTGCCGAGCGCGTGATGCGCATCGTTGGGCGCCCCGAGCTCATCGACGAGCCGTGGTTCGCGGACCACAGCGGGCGAGTCCAGCACGCCGAGGAGCTGGATGAGCTCATTCAGTCGTGGATCGGAGCGCGCACGTCCGAGGAGGTCCTCGAGGCGTTTGCTGAGGCCGAGGGCGCGATCGCTCCGATCTACTCGATTGCCGACATCTTCAAGGATCCGCAGTACGCGGCTCGCGACACCATCACGACCGTCGAGCACCCGAAGCTCGGGCCGCTGAAGATGCCGAACGTGATCCCCAAGATGGGTACGACGCCCGGTCGGATCAAGCACCCCGGCGCCGGCCTCGGCGAACACAACGAGGAGATCTATTGCGGCGAGCTCGGCGTATCGACGGAAGAGCTTGCAGAGCTGCGAGAGCGCGGAGTGATCTAAGGGGCAACGTGGACGCAGGGGCCGTGCACGCAGGCGCTGGCGGCCCTCCGAAGAGTGAGGAGACGATATGTCCGGGCAAGACCAGTTCAAACAGCAGATGGACGAGCTCGGGGCCGGCTTCGACGCCGAGTCTCAGGGCATGAACGAGCGATGGGGTGCGGACACCGAAGAGCTGTACGCGGCACGGGGTCTAGGCGGTCGGATCGGCTTCGGTCACCATCCGGCCCTGCTCGTGATCGACATGGCGATCGCATTCAACGATCCGGCCTACAAGGTGGGTGGAGATCAGACGCCCACTGTCGAAGCCATCGCAGAACTGCTCCCGGTCGCGCGCGAGCACCAGGTGCCGATCTTCTTCTTCACGACCGCATACCACCCCGACGGCCGCGACGCTGGCGCGTTCGGAAAGAAGGTTCCGGCCCTGCTCGAGCTGCAGCTCGGTGACCGGGGCGTCGAGATCGATCCGCGGCTTGCACCTGCTGACGACGAGATCGTCATCACGAAGAAGTACGCATCTTGCTTCTTCCAGACCAACCTGCCCTCGCTCCTCGTAACGGAGGGCATCGACACGATCATCCTGACCGGCTGCTCAACATCTGGGTGCGTCCGCGCTGGCGCGATCGACGGCGTGTCGCACGGATACCGCGTGATCGTGCCGCGAGAATGCGTCTCGGATCGCGCCGAGGGGCCCCACTGGGCGAACCTGTTCGACATCGACGCCAAGTACGGCGACGTCATGCCGCTTGCTGAGACGATCGACCACGTTCGCGGCCTCTCGAGCGACCCGCGCGCCCGCGTAACCGCGGCTGCCGCGGCCCGTTAGGGGACAGCCGTGAAGGCAGCTCGCTTCCACAAGTACGGCGGCGCCGACGTGATGCGCTACGACGATGCGCCCGACCCGTCACCGGGGCCGGGCGAGGTGCTCATCAACGTCCGAGCGTGTGCGCTCAACCACGTCGACATCGACATCCGCGATGGGACATCGAGGCTCCCGATCGAGCTTCCACACACGCTCGGCTTCGAGTTCGCCGGTGAGATCGCGAGCGTCGGCGATGAAGTCGAGGGATGGACGGAAGGCGACCGTGTCGCTCCCCTCTCGCAACTGCACTGCAATCGCTGCCGGTGGTGCGCAAGGGGCCAGCACCAGCACTGTGAGCAGCTGACGATGTTCGGCATCCAGCGGCCGGGCGGCTACGCGGAGCTCGTCGTCGCACCGGCGCGGGCGCTCATCCCCCTGCCGGACCAGCTGGCTTTCGAGCATGCCGCCTCCGTGCAGGCAGTGTTTGGCACCGGCTGGCACGCGCTCACGAAGCGAGCCCGGATCACCGAGGGCGACTGGATCCTCGTGAACGCGGCTGCTAGCGGCGTCGGCACAGCTGGCATCCAGATCGCCCGGATGCTCGGCGGCCGAGTGATCGCCTCCGCAAGCAGCGAAGAGAAGCTGGCGCTCGCCCGCGAGCTCGGGGCCGAGGAAACCGTGAACTACGCCACCGAGGATCTGACGGAGCGCGTGCGCGAGCTCACCGACGGCCACGGCGTGAACATCGTGTACGAATCGGTGGGCGGCGAGCTGCTCAAGAAGAGTATTGCCGCCATGGACACCTTCGGTCAGCTGGTGCTCGTCGGCTGCCATGCGGGCGAGGTCGTGCCGGTCGACTTCATCGAGCTGTTCCGGCACGAGTGGACGCTGCTCGGCGCGGCACGCGCCACCGCCGAGGAGTTCCGCCATGTGATGGCGCTCGTCGGCGACGGTCGACTCACGCCGGTGATCGCAGAGACGTTCCCGCTCGAGTACACCGGCGAGGCGCACCGCCTGATGGAGAGTCGAAAGCACCTTGGCAAGATCGTCCTCGTTCCATGACCCTCATTGGTAGGCCATGAGCGGAGCCGCCCTGCCCGAGATCTCCGAGCGCGACGCGACCGGCCGGGTTGCCGAGCTGTACGAGGAGATTCGCCGCGCCGTCGGGTTGCCTCTCGTCAACCTCGTCTACCGAGTCCTCGCAGCGAACGATCGCCTCGAACCTGCGTGGGCTGAGCTGGGACCGAACCTCCGGGATCCGGGAATCGCCGGTATGGCGCTCGACCTCGTTGACGAGGTCGGTATCTCTTGCCCGCCGATCCCGGACGCGGCGCTAGCTACGGTCGGCGTGTCGACGACCGAGCGGGTGCGCAGCCGGTCGACGGTGGCCGCGTACATGCACGCGAACCCCAGGAACATGCTCGCGGTCACGGCGCTGCTCGAGGAAGCGCCCGGGACGCGGGCCGCTCCACCGAGCGTCGACGAGGCGGTGCCCTCTCCCGACTGGGACATCCTGCCGATGGCCAGCCTCGACGAGCTCGGCCCCCAGGCGCGGGCGCTGATCGACGAGATGAGCGCCCCGCTCGTCACGCCGGGCGAGGGCGCCCTCGTCCCGAGCCTGCTGCGACATTTCGCCCACGAGCCCGCGCTGCTCGCGGTTCTTTGGACGGCGATCGCACCAGCGGTGAGCTCCGGCGCCGTGACCCAGAACGGTGAGGCGGTCGCCGACCGGGCGCGCACGCTCGCGCGCTCGCTTCCCTATGCCGTGAGGCCGCTGACCGACGCCGCCACGCGTCAGACGCTCGAGCGCTTCCAGTTCACTCTGTCACGCATGATCGTGGTCGGACGGCTCCTCGAGGGCGCATTCGACCCACCCGACGAATCAACCTAGGAGATCCGATGAGACTGGAAGATCAGGCCGTTCCGGGCCCGCCCCGCGACTACGTCGGCTACGGGCGTCGGCGGCCGCGCGTCGTCTGGCCAGATGAGGCGCGGGTCGCGGTCAACCTCGTCGTCAACTACGAGGAAGGGTCCGAGTACTCGATGCCTGCGGGCGACGGCAGGAATGAGGGGCTCGC
>JAUVPB010000162.1 GCA_030598925.1 Actinomycetes bacterium | reverse complement strand
TTCCGGGGGCGACCGACGCCGCGCACACGCAGGGCGCTGCAGGCATCCCGACGGTGGCCTCGTTCGGCCCGGGGTTCCTGCCCCGCGCCCATGGTCCAAACGAGTCGCTTCCAGTCGAGGACATCGGGCTCGGCGCAAAGATGTTCGCGCTCGCCGCCTGGCGATTCCTCAACGCCGGCTAGGCCTGCTCTAGCCCGCCACGAAGCCTCCGTCGACCGGGAACGCGTGCCCGGTGACGAACGAGGCCTGATCAGTGCACAGCCAGACGACGGCTGCCGCGACCTCCTCCGGTGCTCCAAGTCGCCCGATCGGCTGGGCATCGAGGTAGAACTGCTTGCGCCCGGGCAAGCGAGTCACGATGCGATCGAGCAGCGGCGTGTCGATCACGCCGGGGCACACCGCGTTGACGCGCACGCCCTGCTTGGCGAACTCGAGGGCCGCCGTCTTTGTGATGCCGACCACACCGTGTTTGCTCGCCGCGTAGGGGGACGAGCCGGAGAGACCCACGAGACCCGCGATCGAGGCGATGTTGACGATCGCGCCGGCGCCCTGCTCGACCATCTCGGTGATCTCGTACTTCATGCAGAGCCAGACGCCCTTGAGGTTGACATTGATCACGTGTTCCCAGTCGCCCTCGTCGTAGTCGATGGTGGTCGTCCCGACGCGCCCTTCGATCCCGGCGTTGTTGCACGCGCAGTCGAGCCGCCCATGGGTGCGGACAGCCTCGGCGACCATGTTCTCGACCTCACCGGCGATCGACGTGTCGGCGCGGATGAAGCTCGCGCGACCGCCGTCCGACTCGATCAGCTCTACCGTCTGATGCCCGCCCTCGGGGTCGACATCGGCCACCGCCACCGTTGCTCCCTCGGCTGCGAACGCTCGGGCCGTCGCGCGCCCGATGCCGGAGCCACCCCCGGTGACGAGCGCGACCCTCTCGGTCAGGAGACCGCTCACGTCAGCGACCGCTCGAGGCCCATCAGCGCAGCGTAGAGCGTCCGCACGCGCACCATCGCCAGCCCACGGCGTGTTGCCTCGTCGATCAGCGGTCCGAGCAGCGCCTCTAGCTCTGTCCGCTGACCTCGCTCGACGTCCTGGAGGGCGGAGTGCCTCGAGTTGCTACTCGCGAGCGGTGACGCCATCACCTTCGCGATCGCGTCGGATTCGGGACACGCGAGCCACTCGCGCACGTGGAAGGGCCCGAGGTCGAGCAGCGAGATGTCACGGGTGCGCGCGAGCTCCCCGAGTTCCCGCACCATGCCGACGTACGCGGTCACCAGTAGCTTGTCCGAAAGGATGTTCTGGTTGGTCTGGCGCGAGAGGGTTGCGAGCAGTCCGATCGGGCCCCAGCCGACGAGTTTCGTCCAGGTCGCCGACAGGATTTCGCCGGAGGTCTGCGCTCGGAGCCCGGCGGATCGACACCGCTCCACGATCCAGTCGACTCGCTCCGAGTTACGGCCGTCGAGCTCTCCGAAGCGCGTTGCTCCGTCGTACGTCCAGCGCACGACGCCGGGCGAGACTCGCTCGCCCGCCACGATCGCGAGCGCACCGACCAGCTTCTCGGCGCCGAACGTCTGGGCGAGTTGATCGTCCTTGACCACGCCGTTCTGGATCGACGTCGCAAACTCGCGCACCTCGAGGTGAGCCGTAGCGGTCAGGGCCGCGTCTGAATCCTGCGCTTTGACCGCGTAGATCAGCACGTCGCAGTCGGTCAGATCGGCGGGCTCGTCCCGAGCGTCGACAGGCACCGTGAAGTCATCGAGGCCCTCGAGGCGCAAGCCGTGCTCGCGGATGGCCTCGATGTGAGCTCCGGGGCGGCCGAGGAGCGTGACCTGGCATTCGCCCGCGCGTGCGAGCAGCGCCGCAAACGTACCGCCGATGCCGCCGGGCCCCACGATAGCGACATGCTTCACGAGGTCACCTCGAGCAGAGACAGCAGCCGACTAGAGGCCCGTTGTCATCTGCGGCGGAACGAGTCCCCGATCGAGCCACTCGTTGGCCTTCTCGATGTGCGACTGACCGGCGCCGATCGAGAAGGACTGGTGCCCAGGCAGCAGGGTGTCGATCTCGAGGCTACGCAGCTTGCGGAGCGAGGAGATCTGCGCGTCGAGCCGGCAGTCGTAGATGTTCTGGAGGAGGATGGTTCCCCCGTAGAACACCACGTCGCCGGCGAAGAGCGTTCGGGTGCCCGCGTGCTCGAGCAGCAGCGAGACGTGTCCATCGGAGTGGCCCGGCGTGTAGAACACGTCGAGGGAGAGATCGCCGACGGTGATCCGATTCCCCTCCTCCAGCTCGTGGTCGACCTCGCACGGCTCGAAACGATAGTCAGCCGGATAGATGCCAGCTCGTTTTGCGGGTGCGAGGCTGATCGCGTCCTCGTCACCTTCGCGCAGCCAGGGTGCAGCGACCGCCGACAGGTGTACCGCCGGAGACTGCAGGCGGCTGACCATCGCGGCGGCGCCGCCCGCATGGTCGCCATGGGCGTGGGTCAGAATGACGTGCGCGATCCGGGCCGGGTCGAAGCCAGCGGCCTGGACGTTGCCGAGAATCGTGTCGATGCCCATGCCGGCACCGACGTCGATCAGCGCAAGCTCGTCGCCGCCGTCGAGCAGGAAGATGTGGCAGTCCAACGCGTCGGTCCATTCCAGCCCGAGGATGCCTGACCCGACGAGGTGAACGCGTTCCGAGATCTGCATCTGCATCGCCATACCCCCTCCCGAGGGCACTGTTCGGAGGCTCAGAGCCTAACCGGCTCGGTGCGGGCGACGGCGCTGCCTAGCCGAGCAACTTGTCCTTCGCACGCTCGTACTCCTCGCTCGTGATCGACCCCGACTCATGCAGCGAGGCGAGGCGCTCGAGCTCCACGACGAGATCGGGCGCGACCTCGTGCGCACTGCCCTCGACGATGTCGCCCTCCCCCGGCGGCTCGCCCTTCGCCTGCGACCACGAGAACCCGCGCCCCCCGAACATCGCGGCGAAGACGGCCTCGGGTCCACCCGAGGCCTCGTCACCATCGCGGCCTCGCGCTCGCCGGCGACCGAACCGCGCCGCCCGGAGGATCAGACCTCCGCGCAGGATCATCAGGGCGAGCCAGGTAAAAGCGAGCCAGAACCAGCCGTCGCGATCGGCCTGGGTGGCCTGCACCGCGACGACCGTCAGGGCGAGCGCGGTCGGTAGGAAGAGGCGGGGGCCGGTCAGTACCTGGAGCGCGATCCACCCGTATGAGAGCCAGAAGATCCAGTCGGAATCGCCGGTTCCGGCCTTGATTGCGACGAACGCGAGCGCGATGCCGGCGACGGTGAGATGGAGTGCATACAGCGCGACGTACAGCCACACCTTCCGTCCAACGAACGCGACGAGCGGCAACACCCACGCTCGGCGCCCGAACGGCCGTCCGGAGCCGGATTCCCGTCCTTGACCTGTCACGAGCACATTCCTACCCGAGCCGAGGTGCGATTTCCTGCTTGGCCTCGGCGATGGCATTGACCCCGCCGGCGAGGCGGCGCAAGCCGCGGTCGAAGATCTCCCGGTCGTCGGCGTCGATCCCGTCGACGAGGTCGGCTCGCGCTCTGGCGAAGCGCGTGCACGCTTGGTTGAGACTTGCAGCGGCCTCGGCCAGCTCGGGTGGCGCCGGCGGAACCTCGCTCTCGAGTGCCGCGCATCTGGGCCCGAGTGCCTTGAGCGCAGTGAGAACGCGATCGCGAAGCATCGGCGCCCTTCCAGCGAGCAGCCTGCGTCGATCCCCCGGGTCGTTCAGCAGCTCGCCCGCCGTGTTGGCTTCGTCGAGAGCGCTGTCCGCCCAGCGGTCGGCGAGCAGACTCCAGTTCTCGGCTTCCGACAGACCGATCGTCGCGACGTCCACGATCTCGGGTTCGGTCGCCGATGCCGGCGGTGCCGACGATCCGTTGCCCCCGCATGCGCTGGCGCCCAGCAGCAGGACGATCACCGCGAGCGTGAGGCCACGGCGGGCGGTGGCGGTCCCGTCTGGCACCGTTTCAGGATGACACACGCGCTGAAGGCGCCGCTCAGGTGGTTCAGATCGCTGGCGACGCGCACCAAGCTGCTGGTCGCCCTCGGCGTGGCAGTCCTGGCGCTGGCTCTCGCGCTGTCGATGCGACCGGGCGAGGACGATGCGGCCGTCGAGGATCCTCGCTGGGCGGAACTCGCCGACGCGGCGATCTTCGGGGCGAGCCATGTCCTCTACGAGAATCTGCCCGGCGGTGTTGTCGCCGCCGCCGAGCGCACGGCGCGCTTTCGTCCTGCGATCGACGAGGCCGTCTCCGGAACGGATGTTGACCCCTCACTGCTTGAGGCGCTGATCCTGCTCGAGAGCGGCGGGCGGCCCGAGGTGGTCGTCGGCAACGATCCCGCGAACGCGTCGGGTCTCACGCAGATCCTGGCGGAGACGGCGACCGGGTTTCTCGGGATGAGCGTCGACCTCGCCGAGAGCAGGCGCCTCTTCAGCGAGATCGAGGCCGCGCGCCAGGCGGGCGACAGGTTCGCTGAGGAGAGCCTGCGCGTTGAGCGGCGTCATGTCGACGAGCGGTTCGATCCAGACAAGGCGATCGAGGGCACGATCCGCTACCTCCGCGAGGCCGGCGCGATCCTCGGCCGAGAGGACCTCGCTCTGGCTTCGTACCACATGGGTATCGGGAACCTGACCTCCGTGCTCCGGGCGTACAGCGACGAGCCGGAACAGGCCGTTGACGACCTCGTCCGAGAACGAGGCATCTCGTATGCGCGGGTCTACTTCGATTCGACACCGAGTCGAAACGAGGCCGCCTGGCGTGAGCTCGAGCGCCTGAGCGATGACTCCTCGAACTACGTCTGGAAGCTGCTGGCCGCGCAGGAGATCATGCGCCTCTATCGGGAGGATCGGGCTACCCTTGAGCGTCTTGCCGAGCGGCACGGCGCCAAGGCGTCGGGGGAGGAGGTGCTCCACCCGCCGGGGTCGACTGAGGTCTTCGAAACCCGAGATGACGTACTCGATGCGACCCGCGATGGACGGCTCGACCCAGTCCCGCGCGACCCGGAGGCAACCCGCTTCGTCATCCATCGCCGCCTCGGTGAGCTAGCTCCGGAGCTCGGCGGGCGTCGGCGCGACTACGCCGCGCTGCGACCGGACGCGCTCGCGGCACTGGAGTACGTGGCGGCTGAGGTCTTCGAGCTCTCCGGCGACGAGGCGCCGCTCCGCGTTACGAGCGCAGTACGCGATCTCGAATATCAACGCCTGCTCGTATCACGCAACGACCAGGCAACCAGGGAGTACTCATTGCATACGACGGGGTACGCGTTCGACATCCTCCGCGACTACGGGTCAGACCTTCAGGCGGCGTCGTTTCAGTTCGTACTCGACCGGCTCGCAATCCTGGGGCTCGTCACCTGGGTGCGCGAGCCCGATGCGATCCATGTCACGGTTGCGGACGGCGTTGCACGGCGAGTCAACGATTGGCTCGTCGAGGCGAGCGACTGATCTCTCGCCGGTTTTTCAGGGCCAGGGTCGCCTAGCGGAGCGTCTCGACCGCGAGCTCGATCGAGTCGCCAAGGGCGATCAGGATCGGGAGGTCGACGCCGGCGGCACGGTACTCGTCGATTCGCGCCTGGCATTCTTCGGGAGTACCCGCTGCACAGAGGCGGTCGACGACCTCGACGGGCATGACCTCGACGGCTGCCTCGACGCCTCCCTCGTTGAACGCCTCTCGCGTGCGAGAGACGACCGTCTCGTCGACGCCGGTCTCGCGCGCAATGTTCGGAAACAGGGACAGATACAGCGACACGAACTCGTGTGCGCGAGCCTTGCCAACGGCCGAGTTCTCGGCGGGAGAGCTCAGGATCCCCATCGCAACGTCGATCTCGCCAGCGTCTCGCTCCGTGCGCGCCGCTCCCGTCGATAGCCAACCGCCAGCGCGCTCCACGTACTCGGTCGGCAGACACACGTTGTAGAACGTGCCGTCGGCCAGCTCTCCTGCTAGCTCCACAGCCTTCTGCCCGGTGACGCCGAGGTAGACGGGCAGCTCGTCCGCGCTGCCGACGCCTCCTTCGTCGGCGAGCACGTCCTCGATCCGTGCGCCGTCGAGGGTGACGGCCTCGCCCGAATACGTCACGGACTCGCCACGGAGCAGCGGTCGCATCACATCGACGTACTCTCGCAGCCGGCCCAGAGGTCGCTTCCATTCGTAGCCCTGCGGTGCCAGCACCATCGGTGAGCCAGCCCCGAGTCCGACGATCGTGCGGCCCGGCGCCACCTCAGCCAGCGTCGCGAAGCTCAGCGCGAGCACCACTGCCCCTCGCGTGTACACGTTGACGATCCCCGTTCCGAGCTTGATTCGGTCGGTCGCCATGGCCATTGCCGCCAGCGGCACGAAGCCGTCCCGGGTTATCCGGGTCTCGGCCATCCAGACGGACTCGTAGCCGGCCCCCTCGGCGCGCTGTGCCAGGCGTACCATCTCTGGCACCGCGGGTGCACCAGCGAACATCAGGCCGATCCGCTGCTGTCCGCGCACGCTCATCGGCACATCGTATGCGGCCCGGAGTCGATCGTCTCGCCCGGCGCAGATCGGAGCTGCACGCTAAGGCAGTGACGTCAGACGGCGGGCCGAG
>JAUVPB010000062.1 GCA_030598925.1 Actinomycetes bacterium | reverse complement strand
GCCGCTCCAGTACTCGGACGACGCTGTGGCCGAAGCCGACGCCGTCTACCTGGGTTCTGCACGCCCAGAGGACGTTGACGCTCTCGAGGAGCAGGGAGTCACTCTTGCCGGGAAAATCGCTGTAGCCCACTCGTTCATGCCCTGGCTGGTGGCGCCGGCGCTGGCGGAGAAGGGTGTCGCGGCGCTCGTGAACGTGACGGAGACGGCTGACGGTCTCATTCCTCACTTCATGGTCTCGTTCTATCCGAATGGCCTCGAAGCTCCCTGGGAAGGCAGGGTTCAGCCGGTTCCCGGTGTGACGATCGAGAAGGACGACGCGCGCGAGTTGCTGAGCGTGATGTCGACGCGCACCGTTCGGCTGCGCGTCGAGCATCGGGCGCGCTACGTTGAGGCGTCGAGCGCAAACGTGGTGGGTGTAATCCCGGGACGAGAGCTACCCGAGGAGCGGGTGGTGATCGGCGCCCACTACGACACGCAGCTCGAAGGTGTCGGCGCCGCGGACGACGGGAGCGGCATCGCGGCACTCCTCGAGATCGCGAATCGCTGGCGCGGCCTTGAGCCGCGACGCGCGGTCGTCTTCTGCGCCTTCGGTGTCGAGGAACTCGCCGCCTGGGGTTCTTACCATTACTGCCGTCAGCATGTCGAGGAGCTCGCAGGGACGCGCGCCATGGTCAACCTTGACGCGTTGGGGCTCCCATTGTCGGGCACACGAGTCGTGGTCGCCGACGCTGAGATGGCGCCCTACGCGGCCGAAAGCGCGGCGCGAGCTGGCTTCGACCCCGAGGGCGAGATCGACGGCAGCTCGTACGCCTGGGGCGACCATAACCCGTTCATCGACGCGGGCATCCCGTCTGTTTGGCTCTGGCGTTTTCCGCCGCAGCATCCCTACTACCACTCGGCGGGAGACGTTCTCCGATACGTCAATCCCGAGCGTATGCTCGACGTTGCGACCGCGAGCGCCTACCTTGCGTTTCGTATCGCGGAGGCGCCCGAGGTCCCGCTTGGCCGCTCGCGTCCGACCAACCGTTTCGTCGACCTTCGCCCGTAGCCTCGATCCCCCGTGTTGTGCCAGAGGGTTTGGCATCCTGGCAGCAGCTGTCCGACACCTTGTGCTAACCTGCACAAGGCTCAGACCAAGTCCTCAACGCGGCACGAGGAAGGTGACAAGGGGGAAAGATGCTTTCCACCAGCGACACCGACACATCCCGCCACGAGGTGGTTGCCGGTGAGGGCGAGTTGCGCTGTACGACCTGCGGCTACGCGGTCGCCGTCGCAAGCCAACCCGACACGTGTCCGATGTGTCAAGGCACCGAGTGGGACGCCGTGCCGTGGCGTCCCTTCTCACGCGAGAGCGTGCGGGCTGAGCACGAGAGAGCCGCCGCTCGGTCGAACATCGCGAAGGTCGCCTAGACCGACGAAAACCAGCGGCACTCCGGAGCGTCACGCGGCTCCGAACTCGCAGCCGAGCCTCGGCTCGGCGATGATACGGTCGTGGTGCGCCTCGTCGATGTCGAGCACGGAGGAATTCCGGGGGTCATCGGAGTCTTCGTCCTCGACGGCCCTGAGCCGGCCCTCGTCGACTGCGGACCGACGTCGTCGGTCGAGGGCTTGCGCCGTGGCCTTAAGGAGATCGAGCTCGAGCTCACCGACGTTCGCCATCTCCTTCTGACGCACATACATCCGGACCATGCAGGCGCCGCGGGCGAGCTGGTCCGGTGTCACCCGGGTTTGCAGGTGCACGTACATGAGATCGGTGCGCCCCACGTCGTCGACCCCACTCGGCTACTGAAGAGCGCAGCCCGCATCTACGGCGACTCGTTCACGCCGCTGTTCGGGACGATTGCTCCCGTCCCTGAGGAGAACGTCCACGTGCTCTCCTCACGTGTCCTCGACCTCGATGTTCTGCCGGTGCCGGGACACGCGTACCACCAGGTGGCGTTCATCGACGACGAGGGTGTCGCGTACCCGGGTGACGCTGTCGGCTGTCTCTGGGGCGAGGGGGAGTTTCTCTACCCGGCGGCGGCCGCGCCGGAGATCGACATGCCCGCCTGGGAACATGCTCTAGACGAGCTCGAGGATAGGGACCTCAAGCTCTTTCGGATACCTCATTTCGGCGAGGTGCCTGACGTGGAGCGACACCTCCACCGGACGCGCGAACGCCTGGGCGTTTGGCGTGACCTCGTCGAAGGCGGGGCGACCGTCGACGAGTTCGCTGCGGTCTGCTGGCGAGACTTGAGAGCTGAGGGGACGGTACACGACGAGGAGGTCTTTCCCACGCTGCCCTTCCCCAGTTTCGAGATGTCCTATATCGGGCTCAAGCGCTACTACGACAAGGCTCGTGAGACCGCCGAACGCGGCGATGAATGAGGAGGAACAACCGATGGCGTACGTCGTGACGGCGAAGTGGACCGCGAAGAAGGGCGCGGCCGACGAGGTCGCGGAAGCGATCGCGAAGCTGGTCGGGCCGGCGCGTGCGGAGCCCGGGAGCGTTCTCTACCAGTGCCACCGTGATCCGGAGGATCCGAACGTCTTCTTCTTCTACGAGCAGTTCGCATCGCCCGACGCGTACCAGGCGCACATCGACTCGCCGCATATGCAAGAGCACGGCTTCGGGACGGCCATTCCGCTGCTCGAAAGTCGCGAACGCCAGTTCTACGAGACCTGGGAACCGGCCTGAGCTTGCGCACCGCCGGCCCGCCGGCACGGCAGCACCCAGGGCGCCGTCCCACTGAGAACCGGTGAAGACGCGACGCGTCGCGCTGCTGGTGGCGCTGTTCGCCAGCGCACTTTCCCTGCGGCCACAGGTGATCGGCATCGGGCCGCTGCTCCCGGAGATCCAGGACGACCTTGGCATCTCCCACGCCGCCGCGGGCCTGCTCGCGACGATTCCAGTCCTGTGTATGGGCCTCTTTGCGCCGCCGGCGGCGCGGGTGCTGGCGCGTCTCGGCTCACGCTCCGCGATCGCCGTGTGCCTGCTGGTGATTGCGGCATTCGGGATCGCGCGGGCGCTCGTGCCGCCCGCTGTCCTCGTCATCTTGTTGACCTTCGGTGTCGGCGTGGGAATGGGGCTGCTCGGCGCGATGATGCCGATCGCAGTCAAGGAGCGCTTCGCGCATCGTCCGGCGTTCGCGACCGGCGTCTACGCGCTTGGAATCAACATCGGAGCCGGCGTATCGGCGGCCACTGCCGTGCCGATCGCCGATGCGACGTTCGGCTGGCGGGGCGCGCTGCTCGCGTTCTCCGGCGCGACGGTTGTCCTCGCCGGCGTGTGGTTGGTACTGAGCCGGCGTGAGGTGCGTCCGCCTCGCGCGGCGGCACGGCCGCCCCCGCTGCCGTGGCGTAGCGGCCTCGCCTGGCTGTTCGTCACGATCTTTCTGCTGATGGCGGTCATGTACTACGGCGTCAACGCATGGCTGCCGGACACGTACGTGGAGCATGGTTGGAGCAAGGCCCGCGCCGCGTGGTTGGTCGCGATCCTCAACCTCACGGCGCTTCCGTGCACGATCGCCTTCTCCTGGTTGGCCGACAAGGTCGGCTCGCGCCGCTTCTACCTCGTCGGCGGCGGTGCGCTCGGGTCTATCGCGTTGCTCGGCATCCTCCTCTGGCCGGATGCGGGCTTCCTGTGGGCCGTGATCTTTGGGATCTCGGCGGGGGTGATGTTCCCCCTCGTCATGACACTTCCACTCGACGTTGCGGACGACCCGGGACTCGTCGGTGCTGTGGCAGGGATGATGCTCGGCGTTGGCTACGGCCTCGGCGCGTTCAGTCCGCTCGTGCTCGGCGCGATCCGCGACGCTTCCGGGAGCTTTCAGGCGGCGATGTGGGCCGTCGCCGCGGTCACGATCACGGTCTCGTTCCTCTGTCTTGCGCTCACGCCAGCTCGCCTCGACCGCGGGCTGAGGAGCTACGCGGCGACCTAGGCAGCTTCGCGAAAGTGCGCCACCGTGGACCGAACGCCCTCCTCGAAAGGTGTCGAGGACAGCGCGCCGACGTGAGCTTCCAGGCCGCTGTGCGCGACCGCAGGGGGGATCGGGAGCGTCACGCTGTCGTCATGGTCGATAAGGCCGGCCGCGCCCGGTACGGCCTGCTCGATCGCGCGAATCACGTCGGTCATCGCGACGCTTGGGCCCGGGACGTTAAAGAGCTGGGCACCTTCAGCGCCGTCAGCGAGAGCGCGGCTCGACCCGACGAAGGCGGCGGCGACGTCGGCGGTGAAGTTGTAGAGCGACACGCCGCCGAAAGGAATGGTGTAGCTCTCGCCTCGTACGGCGGCCGCGATCGCGAGCGTCGGGGCCGATGTAACTCCCTGGTCACGACCTGGCCCGTACACGGTGTACGGTCGCAGCCCGATGCTGGGAATCGCATTCTCGTCCCAGTACACACGCGCCGTTCCCTCGTTTGCCTGCTTGTAGACGCCGTAGAGCGTGGCCGGGTGCGTGCCGATGCCCGCTTCGTCGGCGAGCGCGACCTCGGAGTCGTCGGCGCCATAGATTGCGACCGAGCTTGCGTAGACCAGGCCCTTGATGCGGTCGAGGCGCTCGCGCACCGTCTCGAACGTGTTGACCGTACCGAGAACGTTCACCTGAGCGCCAAGCGCTGGATCCTCTCGACAGAACGGGACCTGCAGCGCGGCGAGGTGTATGACGTTCGTGATCTCGTGGATATCGACGACACGCTCGATCTCGTCCTTGGCGGTGATGTCCGCTTGTTCGATCGTCACGGCATCGGCCACCGCGTCTCCAGCGATCTCGCGCAGTCGGCGGGCGTCTGACGCAAGGTCGAGGCCGACGACAGTCGCGCCCTCACGGGCCAGCAGGGCTATCACCCAGGAGCCGATACAGCCGCCCGCGCCGGTGACCAGGAACCGCTCCGTCGCGCGGGAGCTCACTGCTTGTGCTGGCGCTGGTCGGGCACTAGTACGTTGCCCGTCCGCCCGAGATGTCGAAGCATGCTCCGGTGGCGAACGAGCACTCCTCGCTGGCGAGGTACGACACGAGCCCGGCGACCTCGGCTGTCTGGCCGAGGCGTCCGAGTGGAATGCGCGAGACCATGTAGTCGATGTGATCCTGCGTGAGCTGATCGAGAATCGGAGTCTCGATCACGGCGGGTGCGATGGAATTGACGAGAATCCCCGTGTCGGCCAGATCCTTGCCGAACGACTTCGTCATCCCGATCACCGCGGCCTTGCTCGCGGAGTAGGCGGCGGCCATCGGGTTGCCCTCCTTACCGGCGATCGACGCGATGTTGACGATGCGCCCGTACCCGCGGTCGAGCATGCCGGGGATGACCGCCCGGTTGCAGTAGACGACGCCATCGCAGTTGACGGCGAAGACCCGACGCCATTCATCGTCGGAGACGTCTGCTGTGCGGAGCGAGTCCCCGCCGATTCCAGCTGCGCAGACGAGTATGTCGACGCTCCCGAGCTCTTCCTGGGCGCTGGCGACGGCCGCGTTGACATCTGAGGAGACGGTCACGTCGGCCGTCAGCGCGATTGCGCTCGCCCCGATCTGGGCGGCAGCCACCGCGGCAGCCTTTTCGTCGCGATCGATGATCGCCACCTGTGCTCCCGCCGCGGCGAAGGACGCTGCGCAAGCCTTGCCGATGCCACTAGCGGCGCCAGTGACCGCCGCTGTGCGGCCGGTGAAGTCGTATGAGGTACTCATGCAGCGCAGTAGTCTAGTCGCGGCTGGGCATAGACTCCGATTCGTGCTGAGAAGGAGCGAATCGAGCAGCGGACGCGACTCGTTCGTGGCGAGCGTGCACCTAGGGCGCGTCTGAGCAAGGGTCGATGGCGACCGGCGGACAACTTCTCGTGGCGCAGCTGCGACGCCTCGGTGCCGACACTATTTTCACGGTGCCTGGCGAGAGTTTTCTCGCCGTTCTCGATGCGCTCCACGATCAGCCGGCCATCCGGCTGATCGTGTGCCGGCACGAGGGTGGGGCGGCCAACATGGCTGAGGCCTACGGGAAGTTGACCGGCCGGCCGGGGCTGTGCCTCGTCACGCGCGGCCCGGGCGCAACGCACGCGTCGGTTGGTGTCCACACGGCACGTCATGACTCGACGCCGATGATCCTGCTCGTGGGCCAGGTCGCCCGGGCTCATCGTGGCCGCGAAGCCTTCCAGGAGGTGGAGCTGACCGAGATGTTCGATCCGCTCGCAAAGGCCACGGCCGAGGTCGATAGCGCGAGCAGCGTGCCGCGGGAGATCGCGCGCGCCCACGCGATCGCGATGACTCCTCGGTGCGGTCCGGTAGTGCTCTCGCTCCCCGAGGACATGCTCGCGGAGCACGCCGACGCGCTCTTGCTCGACGGTACGCTGCCGCAGGAGCCGCTGCCGGCCGATGAGGCCGTAGAGCTTGCGGCAGCGATGCTTGCCGCCGCCGAGCGGCCGGTGATCATGCTGGGCGGCAGCAGGTGGAGTGGGGAGGCCGGGATCAGCTTGAGCGGTTGGGCGGAGTCGAGCGGCATACCGATCGTCACCGCGTTTCGCCGGCAGGACTACATCGACAATACGGCGCCCGCGTTCGTCGGCTACGCGGGTATCGGGGCCGACCCGAAGCTGGGCGAGCGCGTCGCGCAGGCAGACGTCTTGCTCGCGCTCGGAACCCGGCTGGCCGACGCCTCGACGGGCAGCTACACGCTCGTGCGGGCGCCGGTCCCGGCCCAGCGACTCATCCACGTCTACCCGGATGCCCTCGAGCTGGGTCGCGTGTTCGAGGCGGAGGTCCCGGTTGTGGCCGGCGCCGAGCCGTTCGCCGAAGCCCTCGTACGGCACGGAATCCTGTCGAGGAAGGGTACGTGGGCCTCGACATTACGGCTCGAGTACGAAGCGCTGCTGACGCCACGCGACACCCCCGGTTCGTTGGACCTCGGTCGCGTTGTCGCTCACCTACGCGAGACGCTGCCCCCGGAGGCGATCCTCACGAACGGGGCGGGGAACTTCTCCGGGTGGGCACACCGGTACTACCAGTTCCGCCGACACGGGACGCAGCTTGCGCCGACGAGTGGCGCGATGGGGTACGCGGTACCAGCAGCCGTCGCAGCGAAGCTCGTTCGCCCCGACGCACCCGTGATCGCATTCGCGGGCGACGGCGACTTCATGATGAGCGCGAACGAGCTCGCGACGGCTCGGCAATATGGGACGCCGTTCGTAGTCCTCGTGATCAACAACGGTATGTTCGGCACGATTCGCATGCACCAGGAGCGTGCATATCCAGGACGGGTCATCGGCACCGAGCTGCAGAACCCCGACTTCGCACGGCTCGCACAGTCGTTCGGTGCTTACGGCGAGCTGGTCGAGCATACGGACGACTTCCCGGGCGCATTCGAGCGGGCTCGTGCTGCCGGCGTCCCTGCGGTGCTCGACCTTCGTGTCGATCCCGAAGCGCTGAGCACGCGAGCAACGCTTTCGGAAGTGCGCGCGGCCGCTAGCGCTTCTTCTTGAGCTTGGGCGGTAACTCGCTCGTTTGAGCGAGGGCCCGGTCGACCCAGGTACCGGTCGCCTTGGCGTCTGCGCGCCAGGTCGCCGGCATCGCCACGTACTCCTTCATCGGCCGGTCAGGCGGGCCGAAGGGCGACGCGCCGGCCTCCGAGAGGAGGCGCTCGCGATCGGCCTCGCCGAGTCGCACGCCCACGTCGCTACCGAACAGCCCCATGAACATGTTTCCGTTTACGAACGCTGCCAGGTTCCCGAACATCGGCTTGGTCTCGACGCCGGGTGCCTCTGGGACGATCGAGCTGAAGTACGCTTTGTCCTCGTCGGACGGCTTCGGGATCTTCATCGTGGCTCTCGTCGCTCGTTGGGTGTCAAGCGACTCAGGATACCCCGATCGCCTATGATCGCCGACCAGTCGAATCATGCTGCTTTCGCCCGTCGCTTACGTCCGCCCGTCGTCGCTCCCTGAGGCTCTGCAGGCGCTTCAGGCGCACGACAACGCGCGTGTGCTCGCGGGCGGACAGACGCTGATCAACGTCATGAAGACTCGCTTCGCCTCACCCGAGGTGGTTGTCGATCTCGCCGGCGTGGCCGGCCTCGACGCGGTTGCGGTCGGCGCCGACGGGACGCTGACCATCGGCTCGATGGTCACATACGACACCATCGATCGCAGCGAAGCCGTCCGCGGCGTACGCCCCGTCCTCAGCGATGTGGCAACGGTGATCGCCGACCAGCAGGTTCGGAACCGGGGCACTATCGGCGGCAATATCTGCGCGAGCGACCCGACGAATCATTTTCCGCCGCTCCTGGTCGCTCTCGGCGCGACGATGACCATCGCCGGGTCCGCGGGTGAACGGACCGTCAGCGCCGATGAGTTCTTCGCTGGCGTCTACATGACCGCGGTAGACGCGAACGAGATCCTCACGAGCATCGAGATTCCCGCGCCGGCCACGAGCCAAGGCGACGCGTTCGAGTCACTAACGATCGGGAAAGAAGGAACGGGCATCGTCACCGTCGCGGTATCTCTTCGCTGCAACGGCACGATCGAGCAGGCGCGCGTCGTCGTCGGATGTGTCTCCGCGACGCCCGTCAGAGCAACGAGTCTCGAAGACGCGCTCGAGGGCGCAGCGCCGACGTCGGAGAACATCGACAAGGCCGCGCAAGGTCTGGGTGGGTCGCTCGACCCGCCGAGCGACGTCCATGCGTCGGCCGAGTATCGGAGCCACATCGCGGAAGTGATCGCGCGGCGCGCCGTCACGGCAGCCGTCGGCAAGGCGATGAGATGAGTACAGAGCCCGTCAACGAGAAGCTGATCGCCGTTCAGGTAAACGGTGAAAGCCAGGAGGCCGTGGTCGAGTCGAGGCGGCTCCTCGTGCACTTCATCCGCGACGACTGCCTCCTCACCGGGACCCACGTCGGTTGCGACACGGGAAACTGCGGCGCCTGCACGGTGCTCGTTGACGGCAAGGCTGTCAAGTCGTGCATGATGCTCGCCATTCAGGCCGAGGGCACCGCGATCGAGACCGTGGAGAGCCTGGGAGGCAGCGACGGCGAGCTCGAGGCGCTTCAGCAGGCCTTCTCCGACAAGCATGCCCTCCAGTGCGGCTACTGCACACCCGGAATGCTGATGAGCGCGAAGCACCTGCTCGAGCGCAATCCGAACCCCACCGAGGCCGAGGTGCGCAAGGCCATTCAGGGCAACATCTGCCGCTGCACGGGCTACGTGAACATCGTCGACGCGATTCTAGAAGCGGCTGAGGGGAGCGGCTCGTGAGCACGACCGCCACCGAGAAGGTGACCCTTGAGCGTGGCCGCTACCAGGGCGAGTCTGTTCCGCGGAAGGAAGACCGCCGCCTGCTCGAAGGGCAAGGAAGCTTCGTCGACGACATCCGGCGACACGCCATGGGCTACGTCCATTTCGTGCGCTCGCCCTATGCGCACGCGAGCATCCTCTCCATCGACGTGGGACCGGCGCTAGAGCTCGAGGGCGTCTTCGGGACGCTCACCGGCGGCGAGGTTGCGATTGCGACCGACCCGTTCTTCCAGATCGCCTCGCCGCCAGGGGCCCACGTCAAGGACTACGCGTTGGCTGTGGGGAAGGTCCGCTACGCGGGCGAGCCGGTCGTCGCGGTTGTAGCGGCGACGCGAGAGCTGGCACGTGACGCGGCCGACGTCGTCGAGGTGGACTACGAACCTCTGCCCGTGCTCGTGGATGCCAGGGCCGCACGTAACGACGACGCGCCCGTCCTCCACGACGACGCAGGCGGGAATCTCTCCTGGGAAGGCGTCTACGAGTGGGGCGACCTCGACCAGGCGTTCGCCGAGGCCGATCGCGTGGTCAAGATCGACGAGCTGCACTTCGACCGCTTCAACTCGACGCCGCTCGAGTGCGACGGTGCGCTCGTGGAGTACGACCGTGGCACCGAGCAGTGGACGATTCATTCCAACAACCAGTTCCCGGGCTTCGCCGCGATCATGATGGGCCCGGCGATGCGGGTCGGCCTCGACAGGCTCCGGTTCGTGTCGCAAGACATCGGCGGCGGCTTCGGCAACAAGATCACCTCGCACCCGCAGCTCGTGGCGCTTTGCCTGTTGGCGCGAAAGCTGAAACGCCCGGTCCAGTGGACCGAGTGGCGGACAGACTTCCACCAATCGATGTCGCACGGGAACGAGCGCTGGTTCCACGACGTCGAGGTGGCCGTGAAGGCCGACGGAACGCTGCTCGGTTTCCGGTGCAAGGCCCTCGACGACGCGGGCGCGTTCCTTCGCTACGAACCGCTTGGAGGCGTCATCTGGGCGCAGGTGACGCCAGGGCTCTACCGCTGGCAGCACGTCAAGGTCGAGTTCACGCAGGTGATGACCAACAAGGCGCCCGTGTCGCCGAACCGCGGCTACTCGCGTATGCAGCATCTGTGGCTGACCGAGCGAATCATCGACATCGTCGCGTCCCAGCTCGAGCTGGACCCGGTCGAGATTCGCAAGCTCAACTACATCAAGACCGATGAGATGCCGTACACGACGCCGAACGGGTGTGTGTACGACTCCGGCGACTACGGGCGCTGTCTCGACATCGCGCTGGAGTTGGTCGGCGCCGACACCGTCGACGCGCGGCGTCGAGATGCTGAGGCGCGGGGCAAGCTACTCGGCCTCGGCATCGGCTCCACGCTCGACTCGGGCACCAACAACTTCGCCCAGTCGCGCTTTATCAACCCAGAGCTCCAGTTCTCGGGGAACAACGAGGTGGCGACGGTAAAGCTCGACATCTTCGGCGAGGTCGTCGTGACGCTCGGCACGACGCCTCAGGGGCAGGGTCACGAGACGACGGCCGCACAGGTCGTCGCCGACACCATCGGCTGCACGCACGAGATGGTCACCGTGCGTGCGGGCCACGACAGCTACTGGAACTCCCACGCTGGTTTCTCTGGCACGTACGCCAGTCAGTTCGCGGTCACGGGACTGAGCGCTGTGAAGGGCGCCGCCGACCAGCTCGCCGACCAGATGCGGCGGCTAGCCGCGGTCGTGCTCGGGACGACGCCCGACGGGATCGTGCTCGCAGGTGGAATGGCGACACGGGCCGACAACCCCGACGCTGCGTTGCCGTTCATGGCGCTCGGCGCGATTATCAACGCGAACAACGCGGGGCTTCCTCCAGAGACCGAGGACATCACGCTGAATGCTCGGTACGTCTATCGACCGCCGTTTGACGTGCCCGACATCGAGAAGAAGTACGGAAACCTCACCCTCACGTACTCGACGCAGATCCACGCGTGCGTCGTCGAGATCGATCGAGAAACGGGCGAGGTCGAGATCGTCGACTACGCGGCCGTCGATGACTGCGGCACACGAATTCATCCGCAGATCGTCGAAGGACAGGTGCACGGCGCCACGGCCCACGCGATCGGCGCCGCGTTGTGGGAGACGTTCCACTACGACGACGACGGGCAGCTGCTGACGGCCAATTTCTACGACTACCACGTGCCGCACGCACTCGACATGCCGCCGATCAAGACGGGCTCGATCGAGAGCCCCTCGCCCTTCACGCCGCTCGGCACGAAGGGCATGGGAGAAGGCGGGGGCGGCGGTATTCACTGCGTGTGCTCGGCAATCCAGGACGCCCTGGCCGGAGCTGGAGGAGCGGTCGTGACCGACTCGCACAATCCGGCCGAGCGCGTCTGGAAGATGCTGCAGGACCCGGAAGCTTCGCGCGCCGTCGTGCACGTGGCCTCGACATGAGCGCAAACGCGTGAAGGTCTCCGGAACCCGCGACTTCGACGCCGCGCCCCAGGCAGTCTGGGACGTGCTGAACGATCCGTCCGAGTTGGCAGGCTTGCTCCCGGGCGTAGAGCACTTCGAGATCCAGGACGAGCGCAACTGGACGGCGACGGTCAAGGTGCCGCTCGGCCTGGGCGGGTTGAAGCTGAAGTTCAGCTTCGAGAAGACCGAGGAGCAACCGATCGAGCGAGCCGAGCTGAGCGCCAACGGCAAGGGGATC
Source organism: Actinomycetes bacterium (assembly GCA_030598925.1). Taxonomy (GTDB): domain Bacteria; phylum Actinomycetota; class Thermoleophilia; order Gaiellales; family Gaiellaceae; genus JAUVPB01. The sequence goes on along the minus strand of JAUVPB010000062.1, from coordinate 825 downwards.
GGTGCCGTGATCTCCATGGACACGGCGTTCGATCTCGCGCCGAACGGCGATGGCACCTCGATGGACTGGGCGGCCGACGTCCGTGTCCTGGGCCAGATCGGAGCTATGGGGCAACGCGTCCTGCAGCCGATCGTTAACCAACAGGTCGAGCAGGTGCTGGCCGCGCTCGACGAGCGCGTTCAGGCACGCGCGGCCGGCTAGGGACGTGCTCGTCGTAAGACGACGATCCCGCTCACGCCAGCGGGGAGAGGCTCGGTGACGCCGCCATTTCGCGTCGGTGTGATGCAGCTCACCATGGAGCCGGTCGAGGAGATTCTCGCGCATGCACGGGCGATGGAAGATTCCGGCTTCGACACGATCTGGCTGGCCGAGGCCTACCCCTGGTGGCGCAAGCACTCGATGGAGGCGCGCAGCCTGACGGCGCTCTCCGCGCTGATCGCGAGAGAGACGGAGCGGCTGAGCGTGGCCTGGGGGATCATCTCGCCGTACACCAGGCATCCCGTCCAGATCGCCATGGATGCGCGGGTCACGCAGGAGCTCGCCGGCCCCGGCAGGTTCCTGCTCGGGCTGGGTGTGTCGAAGATATTCATGAAGCACGCAGGCATTGGCGACGACGCCCGGCCTCGAACCGCCGTGCTCGAGGCGTTGCAGATCGTGCGCGAGATCCTGGCAGGCGACGAGGTCGACTTCGAAGGAAAGGAGTTCACGGCGCATGTCCCGGCCCTTCGTGACGACGCGGATACAGCGCGTGGGTCGGTTCCCCTCTACATCGCCGGGACGCTCCCGCGAATTCAGCGATCGGCGGGTGAGCACGCTGACGGGCTG
>JAUVPB010000008.1 GCA_030598925.1 Actinomycetes bacterium | reverse complement strand
CGGCTCTCCGATACCGAGCATCTCGGCTCCTTGCTACGACCCGACGCCCCTGGGCCGGAGCGGCACCGTGCTAACGGCTTGCTAACAGCGCGTGCTCGAAACCGTCTCCAGCCCGTTGCAGCCCGTTACCGCCTCGAACCCTGAAAACTCCTGCCGTAGCAGGGCGTTGCGGGAACAGACGCAAACGGCCCGAAACAGGCGGTATCGTCGTGAACGGCCTTCTAAGCCGCATGCCGGGGGTTCGAATCCCTCCAGGCGCGTCGTGAAGCTCCTGCAAATCAAATGAACGTGTTGTCTGTTCGAGACACGGCTGCTAACGCTTCGTTGCTAGCGCGGACAACAGGATCGCTAACGCCAAGCAGAACGCACTCGTTCACACGTTATCGTGCGTGGCGAGGTTGGCGACGGGGAGCGCCAGCGGGCGCGTGCAGCGAGGTCAAGGTGGCCCCGGGTGGCTGTTGCGGCTCGATATTCGATGCACAGGTGACGTGGACGGGCGGCAGTGATATGGTGGCCGCGAGGAGGGCGAGCGACACCTCTGAGGCGAACTAGGGACGCCTCTTGAGAGGGTTCGCCGCTTCGTAGTTGTGTCGACTGACGTGCGAAAGGGATAATCGGCATCTATGGCAGACGAAGGCGCAACGCAACAGTTCGCGCAGAGCGAAGAGCTCCAGCAACTTCTCGAGGCCGCCGAGACGGCGGGAGTGATTGACAAAGCCGAATTGGTCGAGGTTGCTGAGGCCGCGGAGCTCGAGGCGCACGAGATCGAGACACTGCTTCGAGAGCTCGAAGAGCGCACGGTCGAGATCGTCGACCGGAAGGCGCAGGAGACTCCAGCTGCGAGCGCAACGCCCGCTCCGGCGACGAAATGGGTCGACGTGGAGTCGACTACGGAGGTCACCACCGACCCCCTTCAGCTCTTTCTGCGCGAGATCGGCCGGCACCCGTTGCTAACTGCTGCGGACGAGGTCGAGCTCGCCAAGAGGATCGAGCGTGGCGACATGTCGGCGAAGCGCCGGATGATCGAGTCGAACCTCAGGCTTGTGGTATCGATCGCCAAGAACTACCGCAACCAGGGTCTCCCCTTCCTCGATCTCATTCAGGAAGGGATGTTCGGGTTGATTCGAGCGGTCGAGAAATTCGAGTGGCAGCGTGGCTTGAAGTTCTCGACCTACGCCACCTGGTGGATCCGCCAAGCGTGCCAGCGTGCGGTCGCCGACAAGGCACGCACGATCCGCATGCCCGTCCACGTCGTTGAGCGCATGCAGAAGATGCACCAGGCGGAGCGCCGTCTGTGGATGTCGCTCGCACGCGAACCGACACTCGAAGAGATCGCCGAGGAAGCTGGGCTGCCGTTGCAACAAGCGATCGAGGTCCGCGGCGCGGCGCGCGCCTCCACCAGTCTCGACCAGCCGATTGGTGAGGAAGAGGATGCGGTGTTCGGCGATCTCGTCGCGGGCAACGAGCCCCTACCTGAGGTCCAGGCCGAGGAGCGCCTCCGTAACGAAGCCCTGGATCGCGCGCTTGAGGCGCTTCCGACTCGAGATCGGAAGGTTCTCGAGCTCCGGTACGGCCTGCGAGGTGAGGAGCCCCACACACTCGAGCAGATCGGCAAGCGCCTGGGCATGACGCGCGAACGGGTGCGTCAGATCGAGGTGGATTCCTTGAAGCGGCTCGCGTCACTCCGCGAGATTGACGCGGTCGCGACGAGCTAGTTCAAACCTCGCGCGAGCACTTACATCCCGGTTGCGCAGGCTCCGGTTTGGCGAGCGGGAGCAAGATTGCTTCCGTCGAGCAGCAGGTCGGCTGCGTCGCCGAGCCGCTCCACGAGGGCATGCCGCGTCTCGTCGAGGAACGGCGGCCGGGAAGCGCGGTGGCCGTCGGACGCCACGAGATCGACGAGGCCGTCGTGGAGAAGCTTCCAGGCGAGGTTTCGTTCGGCTCGTCCATGTTGGCCGAGGATGCTCGATCCGTTGAGCTGGATCAGCCAACCTCGTTCGCGCGCCTCGCGAACGTGAGATGGATCCGCGAGTACGGCGTCGGAGCGTTCGGGGTGAGCGAGGATCGGGAGGAAACCCGCGTCTTCTACGAAGTCCCCGTAGTCGAACGGTAGCCCGATCGGTCCGCGAAACGGGACTTCAACCAGCACCGCGTTGAGGTCGCCGAGGCGGTAGCGCTCCGGATCCTCGTCGTGCCGCTCTGGCACGGGCGTCACCTCGAAACCCAGCTGCAGGTCGACGCCTGAGGCGCTCGCCACCTCACGCATGCGTTCGTGTGCAGCACGTACTGCGGCCTCGCGAGCCTCCCTTAGACCGTCGATCGGCCAGACGTGGGGCGTGCCGTAGATGGCGCGCGTGCCACGCTCGGCGGCGAGTCTGATGAGATCGAGCCCCTCGGATTCCGACGCCACACCGTCGTCGCCCGACGGAACGACGTGGCTATGAATGTCCACAAACGTCCGCACGGAAAGAGGGTAGACCTCGAGCTAGTCGTTGCGGAGGTAGAACTTCAGATCCGGCGCGACCGACAGCAACTCGCGCAACGCTCGGGCCTCAAGTTGACGCACTCGCTCTCGCGTAACACCCAGCGCCTGGCCGACCTCTTCGAGCGAACGTGGCTTGCCGCTGTTGAGTCCGTAACGGAGGTCGAGCACGCGCTGCATCCGCTCGTTGAGATGGCTGATCGCCTCGGTGAGCTCCCGCGATTGCAGCCGTTGCGCGGTGACATCCTCGGGCAGGTCCGCGTTCTCGTCCTCGATCAGATCTCCGTACATCGAATCGCCCTCGCCCACAGGCGTCTCGAGACTCACCGGGTCTTCGACCAGGTCGAGGAGCTCCTCCACCCGACTCTCCTCGAGACCGGCCTCGGCCGCGATCTCGTGGTGGAGCGGCTCGCGATTCAGGCGTTGAGCGAGCACGCGGCGGGCGCGCATCGTCTTGCGGACCTGGTCGACCACGTGCACGGGCAGCCGGATGGTTCGTCCCTGATCGGCGATCGCCCGGTTCACGGACTGGCGGATCCACCACGTCGCATATGTTGAAAGCTTGTAGCCGAGCCTGTAATCGAACTTCTCGACGGCTCGCATCAGGCCGAGATTGCCCTCCTGGATCAGATCGAGCAGGGGGACGCCGGCGTTCGAGTAGTTGCGGGTGATCGACATGACGAGGCGGAGGTTCGACTCCACGAGTTGTCGCTTGGCCGCTTCGTCGCCTTCGTCCTTGCGCCGCGCGAGCTCACGCTCCTCGGCAGTCGTCAGGAGTGGACCGTCGCCGATCTGGCGTACATAGAGCTTGAGCGGGTCACGAAGCTCTGGTGGAGACTTCTCCTCCTTCTCCTCGACCTCGACGCTTTCTGGCTCTGCCGGTGCAGCCTGCTTGTCGCCGGCAACGAGCTTGATCGGCGCCTTCTCAGGGCCGTCGTCTTGTGTCCGTCGTGGGAGAGGTCGCCGCGCCACGCTGAGGTCATCGGCGGTGCGTGAACCAGCCTTGAACCTTTGCTACCCCCGCCGGGTCAGATCGGCTCCCCCGGCCGGGGGATGCCCGAATCAGCCTCCTGTGGCGGCGATGTATCCGAGTTCGCGTAGCAATGCGCCGGCTTCGCGCTCGACCTCCGACAGCTGGTCCGCCGAGAGCTCCGTCTTGTACCGGCCTACAGACTCGTCGTGAGCCCGTGAGAGCGTGTCTGCGAGCTCGTCCACGGGATGCCCTATGACCCCGCTGAGTCGAGCGGCGACGTCGTGAGGGCGGCTCGTGAGCTCTTCGTAGCGCAGCTCGATGGCTTGAGCTTCGAGCGCTCTGCCGGCCTCCACGTAGCGGCGCCAGGCCCAGGCGGCCCTACGGACGTCGTTGACCTGCGCGAACTCGGCCGCTCGCTCCGGCTCGACCCAGAAGCGCGTCGAGCTGCCGTAGGCCTGTCCGGCGTCATCCTCCCCCCTCCGGCTGGCGGCGAGCCAGCCGCGCTCCTCCAGCGAGCACACGACGTCGCGGCCGTCCCGGATCAGATGGAGGAAGACGGCGTCCGGATAGGCACGCGTCAGCGCCTGAGCGATGAAGACGCTCTCCGGCGTCTGTTCGACTGCGGCGAGTCCCGTCGTGAAGCTGAGGCGTCGGACCCGACTGAGAACGCGCTTCGCCTCTTCGCCGGCGGCGCCGGCGTCAGTCGCTGCGAGTCTTGGAATCGCAGCCTTGAGCGGAGGCACCTCGCCGAGGTCGACATGCCCGGTGAGCGAACCGAGCGCTCCGGCCAGGAACGTCGTCCCCGACCGGGGACATCCGAACACGAAGATCGTCCGGCCGGTTTCCGCTGTGAAGAGGCGGTGTACGGCGGGTGGGCGCCCGCGCAGTGCCCGTCGCACCGCCCGTGCGTACAGGAGGGCCGAGTGAGTGGCGCCGCGCATGCGCGGTATCGTGTCATGCCGTGCAGCTCGTCGTAGCGCATATGTATCCCGATCTGCTCAATATCTACGCGGATCGGGGGAACGTCGCCGTGCTACTGCGACGTGCATCCTGGCGCGATATCGAGTTGATTGTGCGCCCGGTGGACCAGGGCCAGCGGCTGCCCGGCGATGCGGACCTGGTGTACATCGGCGGCGGACAGGATCGTGATCAGCAGCTCATCGCCGCTGACATCGCGTCGCGCTCTGAGGAGCTTGAGTCCTTTGTCGACGACGATGGCGCCCTGCTCGCGGTATGCGGCGGCTACCAGCTACTCGGCCGGGCCTACGTCGACGCTGACGGCTCAGAGCTGCCTGGGGCCGGCGTCTTCCCGCTCCGCACCGTCGCGGGTGAAAGGCGTCTCATCGGTGATGTGCTGCTCGAGTGCGCATTCGCCGAGGGTCCGGCGAGGCCGGTCGCGGGGTTCGAGAACCACGCGGGGCGGACCGAGTTGGACGCTGGCGCGCGGCCGTTTGGGCGCGTCATCTATGGCTTCGGCAACGACGGGCGAAGCGGCTACGAGGGGTGCACACGAAAGGCAGCCATTGGCACGTACCTCCACGGGCCGCTGCTGCCGCGCAACCCGTGGCTGGCGGATTGGTTGCTCGAACGCGCGCTCGAGCACCGAACAGGGCAGGAGCACGACCTTTCTCCGCTCGACGACGCTCTCGAAGCCTCAGCTCAGGCCTTGGCGAGCCAGCGCGCACGAGCTCGCGGCGGACGGCTCTAGGGCGCCCAGACCGACCCTAGGTACACCGACGCATCGCCGGGCTGCCAGCGCCCCAGAAAGCGTTGGATCGGCGGGTGGAGCACGATGTCGACGAGCTCGTCGACATCGAAGAGCCTGTGGCCTCGAACGGCCGCGTCGGACGACGCCACGGCCTCCAGCGATTGCTCGCCCAGGCACGCAGCGAAGACGATGTGGACAACGTGGCGTGCCGCGGCATGCGACGGTGCGATCGACTCGGCAAGAGCTACGGGGCCCTCGAGTAGCGGGGTCTCGTCGATGCCGAGCTCTTCGCGGAGCTCCCGGTGCAGCGCCTGTACGAGCGTCTCCCCTGTCTCGACTCCGCCGCCGGGCAACAACCAGTACTCACCTCTGTCCGGCTTCTCGTGACGGCACAAGAGAATGCGGCCCTCCCGACGAACGAGCGCGGAGACACGCAGCCGGGGTTGCATCAAGTAGCAGAGGAGCCGAAGCCGCGGTCATCCCTGACCGTGGCCTCGAGATCGTCAACGGCGATCGGTTCGGCCTCCGGGTAGCCGAGCACGACAAGCTGCGCGAGTCTCTCCCCCGCCTCGGCGCTGAACGGCACGTCGCGGTCCGTGTTCATCACGATCAGCTTGATCTCTCCGCGATAGCCGGAGTCGATCAGCCCAGGCGAGTTTGCAAGGGTGACGCCGTGCTTCAGCGCGAGCCCGGATCGCGGCAGCACGAACCCAGCGTGGCCCTCGGGAATCTCGACGGCGAGTCCAGTCGACACGAGGCGTCTCTCGCCCGGCGCCAGAGACAGTGGCTCGCAGATCGCGAGGTCAAGACCCGCGTCTCCCGGATACGAACGTGCCGGTACCACAGCGTCGGGGTGGACACGGCGGACCGGTAGTTGGATCACGGAGCCGCGTCCGCTCGCTTGGCCGTGTCGCCGTCGTCCGCGGTGGGGCTCGGCGAAACGCCGTCGCCGACGAGGTAGCGCGCAAAACGGGGGATCTCTCGGCGTGGTAGCTGAGCAAGAATGGAGACGCCCTCGACTCGGTCGTGTCGTTCGTCTATGGGGGCACCCAGCCCGTAGAGCTCGGCGAGCTGTGCGCCGTCAGCGTACGGGATCAGCAGGCGCACCGGCTCGAACAGTTCCGCGAAGTCCTCGGCGATACGTGCCTGCAGCTCGTAGACGCCTTCGCCCGTCCTCGCGGACACGGCCACTGAGCCGGGAAACCGGTGCTTCGCGCGCTGGAGCGCAACGGGATCCGCGAGGTCGGCTTTGTTGAGGACAACCTCGAGGGGCAGGGTATCGGCTCCTATCTCGGCGAGAACAGCATCCACAGCATCGGCCATTTCCGCGATCCGATCATCGCGCTGCGACACATCAACAACGTGGAGGATCAGATCGGCAGCAAGCATCTCCTCGAGCGTGGCTTTGAAACCTTCCACCAGGCCGTGAGGCAATCGTCGGATGAAGCCGACGGTGTCCGATACGAGGTAGTCGCGGCCCTCGTACTCGAAAGAGCGTGTCGTTGGATCGAGGGTCTCGAACAGACGGTCATCGGTTGAGACGTCGGCGTCGGTCAGAGCGTTCAGGAGCGTCGACTTCCCGACGTTGGTGTAACCGGCCAGGGCGACGATGGGCGTCGTCGATCTGACCCGACGCTTTCGCTGGGTCGCTCGCTGCCGGCTCAGCGCCTCGAGGCGGCTTCGAAGCACGGCGATGCGTCGGCGCGCGAGACGTCTGTCCGTCTCGAGCTGAGACTCACCAGGCCCACGCGTCCCGATCCCGCCGCCGAGGCGCTCGAGGTGCTGCCACATGCCGCGCATCCGTGGCAGGTTGTATTCGAGCTGCGCGAGCTCCACCTGAAGCTTGCCCTCGGCCGTCTGCGCATGGTGCGCGAAGATGTCGAGGATCAGCTGCGTTCGATCGATGACCCGGAGTCTCAGGACATCCTCGAGCCGCCGCTGTTGCCCCGGGGTCAACTCGTCGTCCACGATCAGGGACTCCGCGTGGGTGGCCTCGGCGAGCTCGGTCAACTCGACGAGCTTCCCGCGGCCCACGTACGTGCGCGGGTCCGCGCTCGCGCGCCGCTGCACCGCTTCGTGAACGCTCGTAACCCGTGCCGTCGTGAGGAGCTCGCGAAACTCAGCGAGGGATTCGTCCGCATCGTCACGTGGGTCGATCACCGATACGACAAGCCCGCGCTCAGCCTCCTCGCGCGTGCTGTTGTTCTCAGGAACTCCCACGTACAGATTGTAGGCGCGAGGCTCCGAGCGCCTGCATAGACTGGCGCACTGTGAGCCCGCCAACAGAGAGGATGCAGCTGGCGGAGCTGACGTTGTCGCTCGTCGACATCCCCTCGGAGAGCCGCAACGAGCGAGCGCTGGCGGAACACGTGGGGCGCATGATGGAACCCCTCGGCCTGGTGGAGCGACTTCGGACCGACGACTGCCTCCTCTATACGACAGACCGCGACAGCTCGCGGCCGCTCGTCGTCTTGGCGGGGCACCTAGACACCGTTCCGGCGCAGGACAATTTGCCGGGACGGCTCGAAGGAGGCTCCGTGATCGGCCTTGGCGCCGCCGACATGAAGGGCGGCTTGGGCGTGATGATTCAGCTCGCGTACTGGATCGCCCGTGAGCGCCCCGCGCGCGGCGTGGATCTCGCGTTCCTCTTCTTCGCGCGCGAGGAGCTGCCCGTAGCCGAGTCGCCGCTGCCAGAGCTGTTCGAGCGCGAGCCGTCCCTGACAGCGGCTGACCTCGCAATTGTCCTCGAGCCAACGGCAAACACGATCCAGGCAGGCTGTCTTGGAAACCTCAATGCGACCCTCCGTTTTCACGGTGAGTCGGCGCACTCGGCGCGGCCGTGGACCGGTACGAATGCGATCGGAGTGGCCGCCCGCCGGATCGACGCTCTAAGTGACCTCGAGCGCGAGGAGGTCGTCGTCGGCGGGCTCAGCTTCTACGAAGTGCTGAGCATCACGCAGATCTCCGGGGGGGTGGCTGACAACGTGGTGCCGGATCTCGTTGAATGCCGGCTCAACTATCGCTTCGCTCCGAACCGCTCGACGAGCTCGGCACGCGAGCGCGCGCGGGAGCTTGTCGGCGCCGATGCAGACCTCGAGATCACGTCTGTGTCCCCAGGCGCCACGGTCGCTGCCGGCAACGAGCTCGTAGGCCGGCTGAGCGGCATGGGGGACTTTCCGATCGAGCCGAAACAGGCGTGGACGCCGGTGGCGCAGTTCACGGGGGTGGGTATTCCGTCGATCAACTTTGGCCCAGGGGATCCGGTGTATGCGCACCGAAAGGATGAGCGCGTGGACGTCAGCGCACTCTCGCAGACCTTTGACGCTCTCAAGGCGTTCGTCGCAGCTGCGCCGGCCTGAGATCGCGGCCAGCCTTGCAGAGCGTCTAGCCTCTCGCCCGTGCGCTTCTCCCCCATCCTGACGGAACTAGGCGTCTATCCATTTTCCGCGCTCGACGCCGCGAAGTCACGCGCCGAGTCGAAAGGCGTAGAGCTGATCGATTTCGGCATCGGCGACCCACGAGAAGGCGCCGAGCCATTTATCAGGGACGCGCTCGTCAACGCACTCGAGGACGTCGCTGGCTATCCACGGGCCGCCGGTCTCCCGGAGTTGCGGCAGGCAATCGCCGAGTGGCTCTCTCGACGCTTTGCGGTTGATATCGACCCGGAGCGAGAGATCGTCCCGACGCTCGGAGCGAAGGAGGCGATCTTCAGCTTCGCGCAGATCGTCGTCGATCTCCCAGGCGGGAACGACACGGTCATCGTCACCGAGCCCGGCTACCCGGTCGCCGCCCGCGGCGCGCGCGTTGCTGGCGCACGTGTCGTTCAGCTGCCACTGCAACGCGACCGAGGCCACCTTCCCGACCTGAACGCGGTATCGGCCAAGACCTGGCAACGCACCGCGCTTCTCTGGCTCAACTACCCGAACAATCCCACGGGTGCCTGTGCGCCTCCCTCCCTGTACGCCGAGGCACTCGACCTGGCCGAACAGCACGATTTTCTCGTAGCCTCGGACGAGGCGTACAGCGAGCTCTTCTTCGGGGAGCCTCCCGCTTCCGGACTGCAAGCGCCGGTGCGGCAGCGATTGGTCGCCTTCAACAGTCTGAGCAAGCGCTCGTCGATGACCGGCTACCGAACTGGCTTCGTTGCGTGCGACCCAACTGTGGCCGACGCCCTGCGTCTGTATCGCCCGACCGTCGGGACCGCGCCCCAGGAGTTCGTGCAGCGTGCCGCTGTCACCGCCTGGCGGGACGAAGGGCACGTGGAACGCGCCCGCGCACGCTATCGGCGTAAGCGGGAGCTGTTGCTCGACGTGCTGCGTGGCCGCGGCTTCCAGCACGCGGGCGGCAGCGCTTCCATGTTTCTGTGGATGGCACCACCCGATCGGGAGCCCGCCGACCAGGTCGCCCTCCGCCTGCTCGAGAGCGGTATCGTCGTAACGCCCGGCGGCGCGCTCGGGCCGTCTGGCGAAGGGTTCGTGCGCTTCGCCCTCGTGCCAACCGAGGCCGAGTGCGCTCGCGCGGCCGCGATTTTGGAGGAGGTTGCATGAGTGAGCTGCAGGAGCTTGAGGAGGCGATCGACGCGGCATGGGATGTCGGCGATGACGCCGAGATCGCGCGGGCGGAGGCTGCAATCGAACGCACGGTCCAATTGCTCGATCAGGGCGTGGTGAGGTGCGCTGAGCTTGTTGATGGCGAATGGGTCGCGCGGGAGTGGGCCAAGAAGGCAATCCTGCTGTACTTCAGGCTTCGCAAGCTGGAGCCCGATCAAGCCGGCCCGTTTCGATACTACGACAAGGTCCCACTCAAGCAGAACTACGAGGAGCTCGGCGTTCGTGTTGTCCCTCCGGCGGTCGCCCGACACGGAGCCTTCCTGTCACGCGGCGTCGTGATGATGCCGAGCTACGTGAACATCGGAGCCTGGGTCGGCCCCGGCACGATGGTCGACACGTGGGCGACCGTAGGCTCGTGCGCTCAGATCGGCGCCGGCGTCCACCTCTCGGGCGGTGTCGGGATCGGTGGTGTGCTGGAACCTCCTCAAGCCACCCCGGTGATCATCGAGGACGGTGCGTTCGTTGGCTCTCGCTGCATCGTCGTTGAAGGAGCGGTCATAGGCGAACGAGCCGTTCTCGGAGCCAATGTCGTGATTACCGCATCCACACCGATCATCGATGTCACGGGCTCGCAGCCGGTCGAGCATCGTGGTCATGTACCCCCGCGCTCGGTGGTCGTTCCTGGCACCCGCGAAAAGGATTTCGCAGCCGGAACCTACCACCTGCCGGCCGCGCTGATAATCGGAGAGCGATCGGCGTCGACCGACCTCAAGACCAGCCTGAACGATGCGCTACGAGGCTTTGGTGTGGCCGTCTAGCGAGCCGCGCGGCGGCCTAGGTCTGTCAGGAGTTCCGACGCGACGGTGCCCGCGCAGATCTCCTGCGCAGGACCGATGAGCGTGGCCTGGTTTTCGGCGAGCACGATTCGAAGCTGACCACCGGGGAGCGTCACGACAATCGGGCTCTGGATCCACCCGCGTGCGGCGCCGGCGGCAGCCGCCGCGCACGCGCTGGTCCCGGACGACGCGGTCACGCCGGCGCCGCGTTCCCAGACTCCGACCGTGATGTCGTGCGCGCCGTCGACACGAACGAGCTGTACGTTCGTCCGCGCCGGAAAGCGATCATGCCGCTCGAGCAACGGTCCCAGCCGCTTCACCTCGGCCAGACTCGGTTCATGCCGTAGCACCGCATGGGGATTCCCGACGTCCACTGGCGTGAACTCCAACGACTCGGACCCGAGCTCGATCCTCTCGGTCTCCCCCACCTCGACACGCCCCATGTCCTGTTCCATGAGCAACCCGCCGCGCGCGTGAGCCCTGACCACGCGGTCCCCGACGACGACCTCGACTCGTTCGAGCTGCTGCTCCCGCGCCAGCCAGCGAGCGACGATCCTCGTTCCGTTGCCGGACAGCTCGGCCGTGGAGCCGTCGGGGTTCCAGATCACGACCTCTGCTCGTCCGTCATCCACCGCCGTGAGCTCGAGAACGCCGTCCGAACCGATGCCTGTATGTGGGTCGCACAGCCGCTGGACGAGTGCGACGTCCACCGGCTCGGCGAGTTCGCGGCCATCGAGCAGGAGGTATTCGTTACCCAGCCCGTGCCATTTGGAGAACTTCATCGGCGATCACGCTCGGCGATACCGCGGCCGTGACGAGCATGACGTTGGGGATCCGGCGCATCCATTTTTGCTGGTACGCAGCGTAGCGGCGGGTTCTGTCACTGATCGCCTCGAGAGCTTCAGCTTCCGGGAGCTCGGCAGCCTCGCGCAGACCGATGACCTTCAGGGCAGTCTCCGAGATCGGTGACGCGAGCGCGCGCCTCGCCTCGTCGCGCGCCCCGAGAGCGAGCATCGTCCCGGTGCGACTTGCGATGCGCTCTGCGAGGAGCTCGGCGCCGACATCAAGACCGACAATGACGGTCGGATGACGTGACGCGTCTGTCCAGAGCGCGTCGGAGTCCGGACGTAGCGTTCGGCCCAGCTCAACCAGTTCGAGCGCACGAACGACGCGGCGCCGGTCGTTCACGTGAACGCCGGCGGCGGCACCCGGATCCCGGTCCGAAAGCAGGCTATGTGCGGCTACTCCGCCGTCCCGGTCGTACAGGCTTTCGAAACGTTCGCGAACCCCTGGCGGCGCCGGTGGCGGGATGTCGAGGTCGGCGAGCGCCGCACGTAGATACAGACCGGTTCCGCCGACGACGATCGGAGTTCGGCCGGCGGCGAGCGCTTCGTCGATGGCGTTGTGGGCGATCGGTGCGTATTCACCCACAGACGCCTCGTGGTCGAGTGGCCAGATGCCGACGAGACTCGTCGGCTCGTGCGGCTGGTTCGTCAGGATCGGCAAGCCGCGGTACACCTGCATGGCGTCGGCGCTGATCAGGGCGCCGCCGACACGCTCAGCGACCGCAGCGGCGACGGCGGACTTCCCGGAGGCCGTAGGCCCGAAGATGGCGATGACGGGTAGCTGTGACTCCATGAGCGCCGAAGCGCCACCAACTAGCGCGTCGCGGGACTGACTGGAGCGAGATCGCGCTGTGGTTGGCGTCTGGCCGGGTCGCTCCGGCTCACCGCGACGCCACCGAGCGTCGTTGACGTCGCCCTGTCGATGCGGACGGGAACGAGCTCGCCTGGCCTCGCACCCGCCGTGAAATTGACCGTGACGTTGCGGCGTGTCCGTCCGCGCAGCAGCGCGTCATCTGTCCGACTCGTGCCTTCCACCAAGACCTCTTCGATCCGGCCGACGCGGGCGTCGTTGCGGGCAAGCGCGGTTGCCTGCACTCGCTCGATGAGGCGTTCGATGCGCTCACCTGAGACCTCGTTGTTTACGTGGTCAGGGAGCGCGGCTGCTTCCGTGCCCTGGCGCGGGCTGAACACGAAGGTGAAAGCGCTGTCGAACCCGACTTCGGAGACCAGGGACAGCGTCTGTTCGAAGTCCGACTCGGTCTCACCCGGAAACCCGACGATCAGATCGGTGGAGAGCGCGAGATCGTCGATCTGACCCTTCATCCGCGTCGCGAGCTCGATGAAACGCTCCCGGGTATACGTGCGCCGCATCCGCTTGAGCACGTCGCTCGAGCCGGACTGCGCTGGGAGGTGGGCGTGCTCGCACACGGTGCTGCACTCTGCCATCGCGTCAATGACCGGTTGGCGGAAGTCTTTCGGGTGCGGGCTCGTGAACCGAATCCGATCGATCCCGGGTACCTCGTCAAGGGCTCTCAGCAGATCGCTGAAGTCACGTCGACGATCGAGCGCGATGTCGCGGCCCCAGGAGTTGACGTTCTGTCCGAGAAGCGTCACCTCGCGCACGCCCTCCGCTGCGAGCGTGTGCACCTCGCTCAAGACATCATGCAGCTCACGGCTTTGTTCCCGGCCACGTACGGAGGGAACGATGCAGTACGAGCAGCGGGAGTTACATCCCATGGAGATTTGCACCCACGCCTGGAATGGCCGCTCGCGGCGCGACGGAAGGTGCCCCGCAAAGTGCTTCCACTCGGCGAAACGACCGCGCTCCACGGGCTCACCGTCGCTGCGATCGTGCGCGCCGTAGCCGCCAGCGCCAAGCCATTCCGCGAGGTGTGGGATCGATCCAGGACCGAAAGCCACATCGACGAACGGGTAGCGCTTGAAGATCTCCCCTCGCTGCGCTTCCGCGTAGCAGCCCCCAACCGCGATGACGCGCGACGGATCGGCTGTCTTAAGTGCCCGCGCCTGGGCCAGGTGGGCGGCGAGTCGCTGATCGGGTTTCTCGCGAATCGTGCACGTGTTGAACACGATCACGTCAGCATCCGCTTGCGTCGCGCACTCGCCCAGCCCGAGCTCTTCGAGCATGCCCTTGATGCGTTCGGAATCGTGAGCGTTCATCTGGCAACCGAACGTGGTGAGGTGGTATCGACGCATGGTTCCGATTGTAGGGCGCCTACGCGCACGGTTTCGGAGTCCGGCTGCGGCATTGCGGAGTGACCACGGCCGCGCTAGCCGTCGCTGCAGCTACTTCGCGACCTCAACCGCCCGGCTCTCGCGTATCACGGTCACCTTGATCTGCCCCGGGTATTCGAGCTGGTCTTCGATCGAACGCGCGATCTCCCGTGACAACAGGACAGCTTCGTCGTCGTCGATCTTCTCGGGCGTGACGATGACGCGGACTTCGCGTCCCGCCTGAATCGCATAGACGCGCTCGACGCCCTCTTTCTCGGCGGCGATGCGCTCCAGATTTTCGAGTCGTTCGATGTACTTCTCGAGGCTCTCGCCACGAGCTCCTGGTCGCGATGCGGAGATGGCGTCTGCCGCAATCAGGAGCGAAGCTTCGGCCGTTCGCGGCTCGACTTCGTAGTGGTGGGCCTCGACCGCGTGTACGACCGTCTCAGACTCCCCGTGCTTTCTCGCGAGTTCGGCAGAGATCGAAGCATGTGAACCTTCGACCTCGTGAGTGAGAGCCTTCCCGACGTCATGGAGGACGGCAGCGCGTTTTGCAGCTTTCACGCTGATGCCTAGCTCGGCGGCCATCAAACCGGCGAGATGCACCACCTCGAGCGTGTGCTTCAGCACGTTCTGGCCGTAGCTCGTCCGGTAGTTGAGGCGCCCGAGCAGCTTTACGAACTCCTCGTGGAACTTCCCGCAGTTGGCCTCGAACACGGCTTGCTCTCCCGCCTTGAGGATGATGTCCTCGATCTCGGCCTTCGACTGGTAGTACATCTCTTCGATTCTCGATGGGTGGATCCGGCCGTCGTCGATCAACTTCGTGAGAGTCACCTTCGCGATCTCGCGCCGGACGCCGTCGAACGCGGACAACACCACCGCCTGAGGCGTGTCGTCGACGATGAACTCGACCCCGGTGAGGCTCTCGAGCGCTCGGATGTTGCGCCCTTCACGGCCGATGATCCGTCCTTTGAGATCATCCGAGGGCAGCTCGACGACCGACACCGTCATCTCTGAGGCGTGGCTCGCGGCTACGCGTTGGAGCGCGTCGCCGACAATGTCGCGTGCTCGCGCGCGGGCCTCTGCTTGCGCTTCCTCCTCGACCTGTCGGACCATCTTCGCCGCGTCGCGTCGCGCCAGCTCCTCTGTCTGAGTCAGCAGTTGGTCCTTGGCCTCCTGCGTGGTCATGCCGGAGAGTTGCTCGAGCTGCTCGAGCTGCTCCTTCTGCGCGTCCTCGGCAGCCACCAGCGCCGCTGCGGTATTTGCCTCTCTGTCTGCCAGGGACTGCTCGCGGCGCTCGACCTCACCCTGTCGAGATCTGAGTTCACGTTGCGTGGCCTCGCTCCGCGCCTCGATCTCGGCCGCCTCGCGTCGTTTCTCAACGAGCTCTTCGTCGAGTTCAGCTCGAAGCTTGACGCTCTCTTCACGTGCCGCGACCTGTGCTTCGCGGCGAATGGTCTCTCCTTCGGCCCGCGCAGCCTCCAGGAGTTCCGCCTGCTCGGACGCATGTGAGCTCAGGCGACTCTGAAGCCATCGATAGCCGGCTGCTGCCGTGACAAGAACGCCGGCGGCGGCGCCGATGATGATCCCTATGACAATTTCCATACGTACTCCTGCTGCGGATCATCAGCGGGAGCGGCGCCATGAGAGAACGCTTGTGCTCAGAGAGCAAGGTTCCACAGCGAGGCTGCTCGCGTTGCTGGAGCTGCTAGGCGTGGATGGTTTCCTGTCTCCTCGTCACGTTGGTGTGGCCTTCTCGTTCGTGCCGGCCCGGCGCGTGGCGCCGGCACCGACTATCTCTCTCTTTCGCCGCCCCGCTGCGGGGGTGAGTGTAGGTTCGCTAGATCTCATCCTAGCCCTCCCTACGGGATCTCGTCTCCGTAGTACGCGAGTCGAGGCTTCGGCCGGGTCAACGCGGCCACCGTGGCCGCGCTCCGAGCGCCGTCAGACGTCCGCGTCGTACACGGCTCCCAGCGCCTCACAGATATCGAGATCGAAGCCGCGTTGCCCAAGAAATCTCGCCGACTGCCTCGGG
Source organism: Actinomycetes bacterium (assembly GCA_030598925.1). Classification (GTDB taxonomy): domain Bacteria; phylum Actinomycetota; class Thermoleophilia; order Gaiellales; family Gaiellaceae; genus JAUVPB01. The sequence continues at coordinate 12,983 of JAUVPB010000008.1, read as the reverse complement.
TCGGGCTTCTTCCGTGCAAGCAACTCCTTGGCGCGCGCGAGTTCGTCATCCAGCTCTTCGATCGCTTCGCGGGCTTCGGTCGGCTCGTAGCCCTCTCCTTCGAGCTTGAGTTCGATGGCGGCGTTTCCATACCCGCGTTGAGCGAGCGCCTGGGCACGTGCCCGAGAGGCTCGTGCGTCCGAGAGCAGCCCGGAACCGCTCAACGCGCCGAGCAATGCGTCCCGATCGGCGGGCGCGACGCCTCGCCGCTCGAGCGCCGCTGCGAGGTTCCGGGTCGATGTGTCCGATGCACCGAGGATGCGCTCCGCGTAGGCGGCGGCATCACCACGTCGTAGCCGTCGTCGCAGCGCCCTGAGAACAGGTCGCGTCAGCTCGCTGCCGGCGGAGAGGCCTAGGTCATCGACGAGCGTCGCCGGCAGCGTTCGCCAACGCTCACCATCGACTTCGACGCGCACACGAGCCGGACCCGCTGGCTGCAGACGGGTGACGGTCGGCACGGCCTACGTCGAGCGGCCTAGGCGACGGCTTCGACGATAGCCTCTTCGTCGTCTTCCGAAGGAACAGCGGCCGGTCCGTCGCCCGCTTGGAGACGCGCGGAGACGATCGCATCGCCAGCCTCCTTCTGGATCTCGGCGACGATTGCGTTGGTCACGTCGGGGTGTTCTACGAGGAATGCGATCGAGTTCTGTCGCCCCTGCCCCAGCCGGGTCTCGTCAAAGCTGTAATAGGAACCGGATTTCTTGACGAGTTTCTGGTCGAGGGCGACGTCCAGCACCGATCCCTCCCACGAGATGCCGGCGCCATACATGATGTCGAACTCAGCTTGTTTGAACGGCGGAGCCACCTTGTTCTTGACGATCTTTGCTCGCGTGCGGTTTCCGATTGCCTCGACGCCTTCCTTGAGCGTCTCGATTCGCCGCATGTCGATACGCACGGAGCAGTAGAACTTCAGCGCGCGCCCGCCTGGCGTGGTTTCGGGACTTCCGAACATCACGCCGATCTTTTCGCGTAGCTGGTTGGTGAAGATGCAGACCGTGCCCGTTCTGTTGAGTGTGCCCGCAAGCTTTCGGAGAGCCTGGCTCATGAGGCGCGCCTGCAAACCAACGAACGAATCGCCCATCTCGCCCTCGATCTCGGCCTTGGGCGTCAGCGCTGCGACCGAGTCGATTGCCACGATGTCGACGGCACCGCTGCGAATGAGGAGCTCCGCGATCTCGAGGGCCTGCTCGCCGTTGTCAGGCTGTGACACAAGGAGCTCGTCGACGTTCACGCCGATTCGCTGTGCGTAGGCGGGGTCCATTGCGTGCTCCGCGTCGATGAACGCGCATACGCCACCCTTTCGCTGTGCTTCAGCGATGACGTGGTACACGAGGGTCGTCTTGCCGGAGGCCTCTGGTCCAAAGATCTCGACGACGCGGCCACGTGGTAGACCTCCGACGCCGAGCGCGACGTCGAGTGACAGACACCCCGTTGAGATGGTGGGAATCGAAGTCTGCGCTTCGTCGCTCATGCGCATGACCGAGCCCTTTCCGAACTGTCTCTCGATCTGGCTCAGAGCAGCATCAAGAGCGCCTTCGCGGTCACCCACTGGAACCTCCTAACGGGAGCGGCGAACGAGTTCGCACGGTGCTCTCCCTACGTGTGAACGACAATGATAGAGCGCCGCTTCGGACGGACTGGGCAGCGCGTGACTGACTCCTCACGACAGTACCGAACAGGAGTCCTCCCAGTGTGTCAGCTCTGCGCCAGAGTGCGCCGCAGCAGATGAAGCACCGCCGCGGCTGCCCGCGACCGCACGGCATCTCGGTCGCCGGGAATCTCGAGCCGCTGGCCCCGGTCGTGCGACGGCGTCAACACGTGCAGATGGACGAGCCCTACAGGTTTCTCGGGCGTGCCACCTCCTGGGCCGGCAACGCCGGTCACGGCTATCCCGATGTCGGCCGCAAGCGCGGTGCGAACGCCCGTCGCCATCGCCTGCGCGGCCTCGGCTGATACGGCGCCATGCTCGGAGAGAAGTGAGCCGGGCACGGACAGAGCCACCTGCTTGACGTCGTTGTCATATGCCACAACGCCGCCGCGAAATGCCTCGCTTGCGCCGGGTACTTGAGTCAGCCGACTTCCGATGAGGCCTCCCGTGCAGGACTCGGCGGTGGCCAGAGTGAGGCCGAGTCCCGAGCAGAGCTCGATCACGAGTTGCTCGACGGGCCGGTGATCCCGTGCGAACAGGTGCTTGCCGAGATTCTGCGCGAGGTCTTCCTCAAGGCGATCAGCGGCGACGCGACGACCTGGCTCGGATGCGATGTCGACGTGAATCTCGAAGTCCCGCGCGCAGATGCCGACCTCGATCCCGTCCGTCTCGCCACCCGCCGCCTCCAGGGCGCGCGCGACCGCCGACTCGCTCGCACCGTAGAAGCGCATGACCCGTCGTTCTCGCTGCGGGTTCCGCGAGCAAACGGTCGTGACCCATTCGTGTTCGGCTGCAGGCGGCCACAGCCGTCGAAGCTCACCGGGTGGACCGGGAAGCACGACCACCGTGGTCCGGCCGGCCCGAAGAACGAGCCCGGGCGCGGTGCCCGCTAACCCGAGGACAGCGGCGTCGACCGGCACGGTGGCCTGCTTGCGGACACCGGGTTCGAAGTCGTGATACGGACGCCGAAGCCGCTCGGCGGCGTCGCGCGACGTTTGCTCGATCTGGGCGTGGAGTGCCTCGTCGACCGTGAGCTCGATCCCCGCCGTCGCGGCGAGGATCTCTACCGTCCGGTCATCGTGTGTCGGCCCTAGGCCACCCGAGACCACAAGCAGGTCGAGTTGAAGAGCCTCCTCGAGCGCAGCCTCGAGGTCGTCAGGATCATCACCGACAACGACGATCCGCATGGGCGGCACGCCGAGCCTGGTGAGCTCGGCCGCGAGAAAGTGTCCATTCGCATCCTGGATGGCCCCTCGAGTGAGCTCCGACCCTGTGAGCAGGACGCTTGCCCGGGCCATGTCGCCCATCGTCAAAGCATGCTGCGCGTTGTCGCTCGCCTCATGACCGGCGCCAACCGTCGGCTGTCGCAACGAGCCGCCGGGGAAGCGGCAAGACGGCCTCGCCACCCACGGTGACCTCTACGTCGGCTGGCGTACGGAACGCAGCGTGCAATCTCTCCCCCATGAACGTCCGCGCCTCCCCTCGCGTAAGTATGCCGGCGAAGATCACGCGGCCGTGAGGACCATTGCGGCGGATCGTAACGCGCGAGCCGGCGATCGCGGTCACCTGAAGCTCAACCAGCTGCGGTTCCTGTGCCGGTGCCCCATCGCTCGACGGCGCTGCTGCGGGTGGGACCGCCTCGGGTGCAGGGGGCGAAGTTTGCGGCTCGCTAACCGACACCGGTCCGGTCGGAGCGGGCTCGACGGCAGGTGAGACGGCTCCGTCACCACCGCTGAACTGCCACGCGGCGATCACGAGAACGGTAACGACGATGATGCCAACGAGGCCCAGTACGACGGCGCTCGCTTCGAAGCGTAACCGCCTAGCTGTTCGAACATGCCCGACCGTCTGCTCCGAGGCTTCACGGCGGGCGAACCTCGAATCGAACTCGTCGACGTACAGCTGGCTGTCGAGGCCAAGCCGTTTTGCGTACACCTCGAGGAAGCCGCGAGCATAGCTCTCGGCCGGGAGTGTCTCGAAGAGTTCCTCCTCGAGGGCGCGGAGATATTTGGCGCGGATCCGGGTATCGACCTCGAGTTCTGCGAAATCGAGGCCTTCCCGTTCTCGCGCTTCGCGCAGGCTGTTACCGATCTCGAACAAGCGCGAGAAGATTGTATCGCTATGTGCCCGTCTTTTCGACTCAGGCCACGAGTTTCAGCACAGCGAACACAGCGATTGCGAGGCCGCCGGTGAACGCCAGGAGGAGTGCGAGTATGTTGAGTCCTCGAGCCAGGGCCGCGGTGCTCCGGCCCCCCCGTCGACCGAGCGTACGTTGAAAGTCGAAGCGTCCACGTCGCGCGAGGGACAACCCGGCGAGCGCTACGACGAACGCCGCCGGTAACGCTGCGATCACGACCGAGTCGATGCCGGTCTCATCGTTAGCTCGCGCTCCCGCCAGAACCAGAATCGCGACGGCGGCCAATGCGAAGAGGAACGCGAGAAGTGCCTTCGAGTTGCGCACCGGCGTCACTCTAGCGACGGGACTGCGATGCAGATCGGTCTGCCCCGCGACGCTGACGGTCGCCGCTACGACGGGGCTCCGACTTCCTCGCGCTCACGCACGCGATCCGCGAGATCGCTTGCCGTGATCAGGACGTTCCGCGGCTTCGAGCCTTCATAGCCTGAGATGATGCCGCGACGCTCGAGCATGTCCACGAGCCGCCCGGCTCGCGTGTATCCGACTCTGAGCCGCCGCTGGATCATCGAGACCGAGGCGCTCTGCGTCTGGACGACGATGTCGATCGCCTTGTCGAGGAGTGGGTCATCGTCCGGGTCGAGGGCGTCGTCGCTCGACTCCGGCTCCGGGGGCTCGGGAACCTCCAGGAGGCTCTCATCGAGCTCCTGTTCCCTCTGAGCCCGGCAATGCTGCACGATGAGAGCAATCTCTTCCTCCGTCACGTACGCACCCTGAATTCGTTGCAGACGTGACGTGCCGAGGGGCTTGAACAGCATGTCTCCCTGTCCCAGGAGGCTTTCCGCGCCCGATGCATCGAGGATCACGCGACTGTCAGTCTGACTCGACACGGCGAACGCAATCCTCGATGGCACGTTCGCTTTAATCATTCCGGTGATCACGTCGACGGACGGTCGCTGGGTCGCGAGGACGAGGTGGATCCCCACGGCGCGCGACTTCTGTGCCAGGCGGATAATGGCGTCTTCGACGCTCTGCGCAGAGATCATCATCAGATCGGCGAGCTCGTCGATGACGACGAGAAGATGAGGCAACCGCTGCTCGCCACGCTTTTCCAGGATGCGGTTGAACTCTACGAGGTTGCGAGCCTTGGCGACGCTCATCCGCTCGTAACGCGTCTCCATCTCCTGGACGACATTCACGAGCGCTGCCGCGGCACGCTTTGGGTTCGAGACGACCGGCGTGAGTAGGTGCGGGATCGACTCGTAGGGCCCCAGCTCAACCCGTTTGGGATCGATGAGGATCATCCGCAGATCGTCTGGTGTCGCCCGCAACAGCACCGAGCACAGCATCGCGTTGATGCAGCCCGACTTACCCGAGCCGGTCGTGCCTGCAATCAAGACGTGAGGCATCCGCGCAAGATCGGCCCAGACCGCCTTGCCGGAGATGTCCTTGCCGAGCCAGACAGAAAGCGGGCTTGCACTGGTCGGAACGTCTCCCGTGACGTCTCCCAAGGTTACGACCTTCGAGGAGTGGTTCGGAACCTCGACGCCCACGGCCTGCTTACCGGGAATCGGGGCAAGGATGCGGATGTCCGTGCTCGCGAGCGCGTACGCGAGGTCGTCGCGCAGCGCAGTGATGCGTGAGATCTTCGTTCCGGGCGCCAGTCGCAACTCGTACCGTGTGACGCGCGGGCCCGTCACCTCGCCTATCAACGTCGCTTCGACGCCGAAGCTCGCAAGGGTTTCGACCAGTGTCCGCGGGATGATCGCCTGCGCTCCGGGTGTCACCGGGCCGGCCGCCGCAGACCGCTTGAGGAAGCTCACGCTCGGCAGGGTGTAGTCGTCGGTCATCGCCGAGGCCACCAACGGCTCGAGTGTCGGCGCTTCAGAGTCCTCCTCGGAGTGGGACGCTAACTCGGCCTCCGACATCGACTTGGCCTCCATCGCGGGTTCGTTCGAGCTAACCGGCAGTGTGTCGACGACAGGGTCGATGTCAGGGACGAGCAGCTCTGGCGCCTGTAGCGGGTGCTCGCCGAGCGACGCACCGTTGCTCGGGCCGGTGTGGTAGCGGCTCGCGAAGTCGACCTCATGGTCGACGAGCTCCCGCGCTCGTTCGTCTGAGGAACGCGCGCGGGCGCCGCGACGTTCTTGTACGGACGTTCGCACGAGCGTGCCGGCGCCCCTTCGGGCTGCACTCGCGGTGTGACGGGCAGCGAGCGCGCTTGCTTTGGCGGACCGCCGCATCTGTGCGCCAATCGACGCCCCGGTGATCAGCATCACGCCCGCAACGAGGCCGAGAACGCAAAGAATCGTGGTGCCTGTGTCGCCGATGAGGGTTCGGGATACGGCCCCGAGCGCGCCACCGAACAGACCCCCGTACTCGTCGACTATCGACGGATCAAGGCTCTTCGGAGCCGCCCCGCCGGGCCCCACTCCGAAGGCGCCTGCTGCGAAGATCAGCGTGATCGTGCTCATGAGGACAGCGATACCGAGTCGGAACGGTCGAAGGTCGACGATCTCGCTACGGACGAGCAGTAGGACACCGATGGCCGCGAGCAGGCCCGGCACGAGCGTCGCGGTTCGGCCCACGACAATCTCAAAGACGTCGGCCAGCTTGCCGCCGACGACTCCCCCGTCCCAGCCAAACCAGATCACAACGGCGAAGAAGACGCCGAGGGCCACGAGAACTAGCCCGACGAGCTCGGCGCCCTGCTCGCCGGTTGACCCGGGCGACGCCTTTTTCGGCGTGGGTCGGGTCGATGTGCGCGACGGGTCGCGACGCTCCTTTTGCGCCATCTTCGCGAGTTCGGCAGTCGGCGCCCGGCTCCTGCCGCGCCCCAGTCTCAGGCGGCCAGCGAGTGGAGGTCCTCGACGGCCGTCCACAGGTTCTCGCGCAGGTCGAACAGGCCGGCCCACAGGTCGGACGCCGTTGGCGGCGACTCGAGCTCGGCCGAGGTCGCCAGACCCTGGAGCGCGCGCACGAGAACTGCGAGCTCCAGGTAGGCCTGCGTCACGCGGTAAGGGTCGGCGTCCAGACCCGCTCGGTCGAGGACGGGTTCCCAGTCGACGACCTCGGCCGGGCCGGGCTGCCCATACCAGGATCGTCCCTCGGCCGCACCGGGCTGGAGTTCCAGGAGGTACCGACCGAGCGGCTCGTCGAGGGCCACGAGCACCTCCTCCATGGTTGCCGCTCGTTCTCGCAGAGCCCGACGGCGCCCAGCCGCCGTGCTCGGGGACGCCTCACCGCGTCGCCATGAGTCGAGCAGTCGGCAGAATTCGAGGGCCGCCTCCTCGCACGACGCGAGTGAATCGCTAAGCCGCTGCGCGCTGTCTCCCGAGACGGCCCCCGCGAGGACTTCGGCCCAGGGAGCTGCAGGTTTCACTGCAGCGCTACACCTCGAGCACGAGGGGCAGAATCATCGGTCGGCGACCGATGCGATCGGAGATGAACTTGCCTACGTCGTCGTGGAGGTTCTCTTGGAGGAGTTTGAGCTCGGTCACGCCCTCGCCGAGGCAGCGTTGCAGCGTCTTGTGCGCTTGATCGCGCGCCTCGTCGACCAGCGGCTCCAGCTCCGAGAGGCCGCGAGTGATCACCTCTGGCTCTCCCAGCTGTCGGGCTTCGTCGAGCACGATCGTCGCAACCACGATGAGGACTCCGTGCTCGGATAGGTGGCGACGATCCCGCAGGGCGACGTCTCGAACATCCCCTACGCCCAGTCCGTCGACGAACGTGACACCGGCCTCCGCGCGGCCTACGACTGACAGGCGGTCTGGTGTCAACTCGACGATGGTGCCGTTCTCGGCCACGACGATATTGTCCGCGTCGACCCCTGCCTCTCGCGCCAGTCGCGCGTGAGCGGAGAGCATCCGATGCTCGCCGTGCATCGGCATGACGCAGCGCGGCGCGACGAGGCTCAGCATCATTCTGAGCTCCTCGGCGTTTCCGTGCCCCGATACGTGAACCGCGGTCGTCTCCTGATGAAGGACCGTCGCTCCGGCCCTGGTCAAGCCGTTGATGGTGTCGTGAACGCGCAACTCGTTCCCGGGAACTGGCTTGGCGGAGATGATGACTGTGTCATCGGGTTCGACCGAGATATGTGGGTGATTCCCGTACGCGATGCGCGTGAGCGCCGAGAGGGGTTCTCCCTGGCTGCCTGTGCACAGGATCATGGTCTCCTTGGGCTCGAGGTTGCCGAGCTGATGGGGTTTCACGAGCCGATCGTCAGGGATCGAGACGTAGCCGAGACTGCGCGCGATGTTGACGTTCTTTCGCATTGAGCGACCGACGATGCACACGTATCGGCCCGTATCGATTCCGACGTCGATCGCTTGTTTGACGCGATGCACGTTCGATGCGAACGACGCGAGGAGCACGCGACCGGGCCGGTTCGGAATGATGTTTCGAAACGCCTCACCGACGATGCGCTCCGACGGCGTGAATCCGGGTCGCTCCGCGTTCGTGGAGTCCCCGAGCAGGAGGTCGACCCCCTCCTCTCCGAGCTCTGCGAGGCGCTCTACGTCCGTGCGGAATCCGTCCACGGGCGTGTGGTCGATCTTGTAGTCGCCGGTGTGCAGAATTCTCCCACCTGGAGTGTCGAGCAGAACGGCGGCCGCGTCGGGAATCGAGTGCGCCACGCGCACGAACTGGAGGCCGAAGGGCCCAAGCTGAACCTGCTGGTCACCCGGCGCGATCTCGACGAGTTCCGTCTCGTGCAGGAGCCCGTGCTCGTCGAGCTTCGAGTGCACCAGCCCGAGGGTGAATCGCGTCGCGTAGATGCGGGGCACGCGGACCTCGCGAAGAACGTACGGAAGCCCACCTACGTGGTCCTCGTGGCCGTGGGTGAGGATTATCGCCTGGAGCTTGGAGCTCCGGTCGCGAAGGTAGGAGAAGTCCGGCAGGACAAGATCGACGCCCAGATGCTCGTCGCGCGGGAACGCGAGGCCTGAGTCGATAACGACGAGCGCGTCGTCCGTCTCGATTACGGTCATGTTCTTGCCGACCTCGCCGAGACCCCCCAGGGGCACGATTCGCGTGCTATCGCTCGGCACGAGGGGGAAGTCTACTTTGCGGCGTTCGAGCTAGGTCTATCGAGACGTCGCCGCGCTCAAACCACCGGTGCGAGCGACGCCGTCGCGAGCGCTTCGCGGATCCGCGAGCGCTCGACGTCGGTCGCGGCCACCAGAGGCAGCCGTAACGGACCGACCTCGTGGCCGAGCAGCTCGAGCGCCGTCTTCACGGGAATCGGATTCGTCGTGACGGCGAGGGCGTCGATCAGCGGACGAAGCGACTCATCGATCGCCCTTGCCTCGTGGATGTCGCCGTCGCGGAACGCGGCAACCATGGCCTTGACGCGCTCGCCCACGAGATGCGTGTAAACGCACACGCCTCCGATGCCACCAACCTCGAGGAACGGGAGGATCAGGTCGTCGTTGCCCGCGTAGAGGTCGAGCCCGAGCTCGACGATGTGGCGCGCCTGGTCGATGTCGGTGGTCGCTTGCTTGACGTAGCGGCTGTTCGGGATCGCGGCGAGCTCGGTCATCGTCGGCGGCTCGATGTTGATCACAACACGCTGCGGAATGTTGTAGACGACGATCGGCTTGTCAGTCACTTCGGCAACTGCGGCGAAGTGGGCGACGACACCAGCCGGCGGGGGCTTGTTGTAATAGGGAGTGACGACGAGGTACCCGTCCACGCCGATTTGCTCGACCTCGCGGGTCAGACGAACGGAGTGCCCAGTCGAGTACGTGCCGGTGCCCGCGACGATCGTCGCACGATCGCCGATCGTCTCCACGGCGGTCGCAACGAGCTGGATGCGCTCCTCATCCTCGAGCGTTGGTGACTCGCCTGTGGTCCCACCGACGACAACGCCGTCCGAGCCGCTGTCCGCGAGGTACGTGCAGAGCTCGGCGAAGACCTCGTAGTTGACCGTTCCGTCCGCATGAAACGGCGTGACGGCTGCAGTTAGTACCTCACCGAGCATGTTCGGATTCTAGGCGGGTCGCCCGGCCGCGTCTAGGACTTCGTGTCGAGGATGGCGTCGAGGCCGTGACTGACACCGGGCGGCAACGCGGGAAGGCCTGTCAGCGCGAGCAGAACGCCGGGCGCGAACGCGTCGCGAGACGACGTGTCATGTCGCAACGTGAGCGTCTGCCCTGTCGTGCCGAGAATCACTTCCTGGTGCGCGACGAGCCCGGGCAGGCGGACGCTGTGAATCGGCACGTCGCCACCGAGGCGGGCAGCCGTTGCCTTCGCCGTCCCCGACGGCGCGTCGACCTTCGTGTCATGGTGCAGCTCGATTACCTCGACTCGGTCGAAGTACGCAGCCGCCGTTTCGGCGAATCGCATCATCAAGACGGCGCCGATCGCGAAGTTGGGGACGATCAGACAGGCGACGTCGTTCGCGAGGGCGGTCTCGTCAAGATCACCGATGGCCTCGTCGGTCAGGCCGCTCGTGCCAACGAGGCACGGGGCGCTCGCCTCAAGCGCGCGCTTCATGTTGCCGTGTACTGAGGTCGGGTCGGTGAAATCAATCGCAGCGTCGCAGTCCGTGAAATCGGCGGCCTCCTCGATCTCGACGCCGGCCACCGCGTGACCAGCCTCCTCGAGGTGGGGAATCAAGCTCGCACCCACCTTTCCTTCGCGGCCGAAGAGGACGATCTTCATATCTTCACTTCCCCGTTGATGTGGCTATTGAGACGCTTTGCGGCGCTGCGGATCGGCCGGACTCGCGGACCGATGGCTGCAACGGCGAGCTCGTCGACGCGGAGCAGTTCGGCCGCGAGCGCGGTAAGCTCGTCGCCGCCCACCGCCTCGATCTCGTCGATCACCTGATCGATCGCGAGGATCTCGGTGTCTCCGATGACGGAGCGCCCCAGGCGGTTCATCCGGCTGCCTGTCGACTCCAGCCCAAGCACGATGCGGCCCTTCAGATTGTCCTTGGCGCGCTGCAGCTCAACTTCCGTCACTCCGCCGCCCGCGAGATCGTCGTATTGAGCGGCAATGACATCGCAGCAATGCTCCAGATTCTCTTCGCGGGTTCCGACGTACACGCCAAACTCTCCCGAATCCTCATACTGCGCACCGTACGTGTAAACGGCATAGGCCATCCCGCGCTTTTCCCGGATCTCCTGGAAGAGGCGCGACGAGGTGGAGCCTCCCAGCAACGTGTCGAGCAACGCAACGGCATAACGGCGCGGATCGTTGCTGCTGACACCGAGGCTGCTGACGCAGAAATGGACCTGTTCCGTGGGCTTGCGACTGAAGACGAGGCGCGGAACGATCTCTTTGTCGTAACGTTGACGCGTGTGTTGCAGCTTGGCCGGTGGGCGTGCCTTGGCTGCAGTCAACCGACGGACGCGTCGCACAAGGCGCTCGTGCTCGATCCGACCCGCAGCCGCGACCACGATGTTGCTCGGGGTGTAGCGCGCGTGGTGAAACGCTCTGAGGCCGCGGCGTTTCGCGCCGGCGATCACATGCGCCTCACCGAGAATCGGCCGCCCGATCGGATGCGTGTCGAATAGGGCGATCGAGGCGAGATCGTGTACGAGCTCGTGTGGGGCGTCCTCTGCGGCTGCGATCTCTTCGATCACGACGGCTCGTTCGGCGTCGAGGTCGTTCAGGCTCGGCGCGTGGACCAGGTCGGTCATCACATCGAGCGCCAGGTCGAGATGCTCGTCCAGGACGCGCGCGTACAGGACGGTGTACTCACGGGTTGTGGCGGCGTTGAGCTCGCCGCCGATCGTGTCGAAGAGCTCAGCAACGTCCTGCGCCGAGTAGCGCGTTGAGCCGCGAAAGATGAGGTGTTCGAGGAAATGGGTGAGGCCTGCCTGCGAAGGGCGTTCGTCACGAGATCCTGAGCCGATCCAAATGCCGAGGGCGACTGAGCGAATCGACTCGTCAAGCGCCTCGGACACGATCCTCGTTCCGTTCTTGAGCGTGGTGAGGCGGTGTCGCGTCATGCGCCCGCGCTCGGTGTCGGACGAGCCGCGCGGGCGATGGTCTTCAAGCTCTTGAGCGCAATGCGCCCGGGCCCGCGCGAGGCTCCGGGATGATCGATCTCACCGTGAATAAGCTGTTCGATGACCGACCAAACGAAGCGAGGTCGAGTGAGCGCAAACGCCGTCCGTGGAAAGCGATCAAACGCCCGCTTCGCAGCCCAGGAGGCCGCTGCGAGTCGCGAGAGCCGCGCCTCGAGCTCGGACGAGTAAGGTATGAGGTCGGCGGATTGGCCGCTGAGGACGCGTTGCACGGCGTCGCAGCAGAGCCGCGCGCTGACGAAGCACTCGAACATCCCGTCGCCGGAAACAGGATCGATAAGCCCGGCGGCGTCGCCGATCAGCGCCGACCGTCCGCGTGCGAGCGGCGCTCCATTGCGACGTAGTGGTAGCCGGTGGCCTCTGACGTTCTCGAGGGATGCCGCGGTCGTGCCGTGCATGTGGCACAGCCGCTCGAGGTGCGTACGAAGATCCGGACCTGTCGCCTCCCAACCGCCCACGCCCAGGTTGAGATGGGTGGCCTTTGGGAAGACCCATCCGTACCCGCCAGGAACTGTCGCGAGTTCGATCACTGCTCGCGCTTCGTATCGCTCTGGCTCGATCTCATCGTTCGGAACGTTGCCCTCGAGTGCGACGCCCAGCGTTCGATCGCCGGATAGACCGAGGTGTGTAGCGCTCTTCCCGTTGGCGCCGTCGGCACCGATCACGAGGCTCGCGCCGAGGCGCTCACCCTCGCACGCGACAACGAAGTCTCCGTTCTCGCGGCGCTCGATGGCATTGACCTTCGTACCGTCGCGAAACTCTGCGCCGGCCGTCGCCGCGCGTGTGACAAGGAGCGCGTCGAGTCGTGACCGCTGCGTCATCGCGACGAGCGGCCGCTGGGCCTTGCGGCAATAGCTCGACCCGTATTGCAGTCTCATCTCGAACTCGTCGACGCGGGCTTCGATCACCTCGTCGACGTCAAACGGCAACTCGCGGATCGCGCGACCCGTGAGCCCACCTCCACACGGCTTGTCACGCGGGAAGACGGCTCGGTCGAGCAGGATGACCCGAGCCCCGCTACGGGCGAGCCGGTACGCGCAGACGGAGCCGGCTGGACCGGCTCCGACTATCGCGACGTCATATTTCTTCACTCAGCGTAGGGACTGACACGCGCCCGCGACAGCTT
>JAUVPB010000174.1 GCA_030598925.1 Actinomycetes bacterium | reverse complement strand
GAGGATGTCCATCACGGCCGGCTCAGCCTAACGGCGTCGTGGGCGGCCGGCACGAGCGGCCGACGATCGCTCGGTCGCCGGTCGCTCGAGCCGGCCGGACGAGCGACCGAGAAGCGACGCCGACTCGCTACGATGGCAGCAGTGGTGACACGTCTCTAGGCCAACTTCCTTTCAGCGACGTGGTCTCGCCTACCTCTTAGTCTTTGCCGCTGCTGCTATCGGTGCGGGCTTGGTCCGGACGGTCGCGACCACGTACCTGCCCGTGATTCTCGCCGAGGTGCGGGACTCTCCGGGCCTCATCGGCTCGGTGATGATCATCAACGCGGTAGCCGGGTTCGTCGTGCCACTCGCGGTTGGAATCTGGAGCGACCGTCGCCATTGTGATCGGTACGGACGCCGTCCCTTCATCGCGGCGGGAAGCCTCGTGGCCGCGGCGGGCCTCGCGGCCGTGGCGCTCGGCGCACGCAACTCGTTCCTCCTCGTCGCGTTGTTCGGCCTCGTGGCCTACGTGGGCGTGAACGCGGTCACCACCGCGCACCGCGCTCTCGTACACGACTGCTTCGAAGATGGCAGCCACGCGCGTGCAAACGGCGCCCAGGAGGTTGCGATGCTGGCCGGCGCCTTGCTCGGTCTCATCGCGGGCGGTCTGCTCGCGATGGCCGCGACGTGGGCTCCGTTCGTTCTTGCCGCCGTTGCGATGCCGTTGCTCGCGTGGCCGACACTACGGCGTGTCCCTGTCGCTACCGATCTCGCTCAACGTGCCCTCAATCGCGCACCGCGCCCACCTATCAGGCACTACGTCGGGATTCTCGTACGCCCGGGGGTCCGCGCGATGCTCGCTGCCGAGATGCTGTGGGTGCTCGGCTACGCCGCGCTGCCGGTGTTCTTCGTTCTCTATGCGAAGAACGTTCTCGGCCTCAGCACGGGTGTGGCATCCCTGTGGCTCGCAGGTTTCGCGGTCACCTCGGGGCTCGTGATGGCGGCCGCGGCACGCATTGTGAACACTCGCCTCTACAAGCCGTTCCTCCTACTTGGCCTAGCCCTGATGGGCGCGGGCTTCCTCGCCGTCGCGGCATCCTCTAGCCTGCTCGCCGTGTCGATCGCTGTCATTCCGGCAGCGCTCGGGTTCGGTCTGATCTCGACGCTTGGCTTCTCGCTCTTCGCTGCGATCATCCCCCGTGGAGACGCGGGCGGTTACACAGCTCTCTACTTCTCGCTTCGCGCGGCGGCAGCGTTGCTCGCGTTACCTCTTGCTGGTTGGATGATTGCGATGACGGGTAGCTATCGATCGCTATTCCTGCTGGCGGCCGCGGCCACGCTGGCCGCGCTCCTGCCGCTCTCGTTCGCACCGAGCGCGCAGCGTGCGGCCACGATGCGCGCGCCGCTCGCATAGCGCCCGGCTCTCCCGGCTAACGTGGTGCCGCAGACCTGGCAACGAAGCGGTCGCGGGCGAACACGCCCTGGCGCGTGGGTGGCGGCTCGAGGGAGAGTGGTTGTGAGATGAGGATCAAGTACATCGTTCCGTTTCCGTTTGACGAGGAGGGCCTCGCGCAGCGCGCAGCGCAGCTTCCGGACGAGCTGCGTACCCCGGGCGTCGACTACGACTTCGTCCCCGTCCGCAACTCGATTCACAACGCTGACAGCGCCTACGAGCTGCTGATCCTCGACGCCTACATCGCCGAGGCCGGGCTAGCTGCCGAGTCGGAGGGCTATGACGCAGTTGTGATGGACACGGTCTCCGATTCGGGGCTCGCGGCCCTCAGATCGCGCCTGAGCATCCCGGTTCTCGGGCCGGGGCTCGTCCAGCAGCACGTGGCCGCAATGCTCGGTAAGCGCTTCTCGATCCTGACGATGTGGAAGCGCTGGGTCAGCATGTACGAGAAGACGATGGCCGAGTATCAGACGAAGCACTACTGCGCGTCGATCCGGTCGATCGACGTCCGTCCGGACCAGAAGCAGCTGCTCGCCGGCAAGGAAGAGGTCGTGTTTGCGGCGCTGGAGGAGCAGGGCCGACTTGCGATCGAAGAGGACCGCGCCGACGTGATCCTCATTGGCTCGACCACCATGCATCAGGCGGTTGCGTATCTGAGGGAGACCCTCGGCGTGCCGGTTATCAATCCGGGACTCCTCGCGATCAAGCTGGCCGAGCTGTTCGTTCAGCTCGGTCTCACTCACTCCAAGGTTGCCTACATGCCGCCCGAGGTGATCCAGGACGAGAAGCTGAACTCGTTGATGAGCGCGTAGCCCGGATGTCTCCACCGATCGCCGAGCTGGTCGCGAGCTTCGACGGAGCTCGTCTGTGGTCTGACCTCGAGGCCCTTGCAACCTTTCGGGACGAGGGCGCTTCGCCGCACACGAGGCGGGCCTTCGGCGATTCGTACGAGACGGCTCGTGCTTGGTTGCGAGAGCAGATGGACGAGGCCGGTCTGACCACGCGCCGGGATGCGGCCGGGTCGCTGATCGGCCACCAGCCAGGAGCACACGATCTGCCGCCGCTCGTGGTCGGCTCGCACATCGACACCGTCGATGGCGGAGGACGCTTCGACGGAGCCCTCGGGGTGCTGGCGGCGGTCGAGCTCGTGCGCTCGCTCGCCCGGGCCGATTACGTGCTCGCACATCCGATCGAGGTCGTCGATTTCACCGCGGAAGAGCCGAATCGGTACGGCTCCTCGTGCATCGGCAGCAGGGCCTGGTCCGGGACGCTCGACGCGCGGCTGCTTGCGCTCACTGACGCCGACGGGGAGACCCTGGCCGAGGCGATGAGGCGCGCGGGCGGCGAGATCGAACAGCTAGGAACCGCTCGGCGATCGGCAGAGTCGATCGCTGCCTACATCGAGCTCCACATCGAGCAAGGCCCCGTTCTCGAGCGCGAGCAGCTAGACGTCGGCGTCGTCAGCGGGATCGTCGGGATCCGTCGTGTCCATGCTCGTCTCACCGGACGCGCGGCCCACGCCGGAACGACTCCCGTCGGGACGCGCCGGGACGCGCTCGCGGTCGCCTCGGAGGTCGTGCTCGCAGTCGAGCAGGAGGCGCGAGCGGCAGCCGGGGAGCTGATCGGAACCGTGGGTCGCCTCGCGGTCGAGCCGAACGCTCCCAACGTCGTGCCCGGTCTCGTCGAGCTTTCCCTCGAGGTTCGATCCCTCGATGAGCAACGCCTCGACGCGAGCCTCGAGCGCATCGAGGCCACGGCGCAGAAGGCCGGAGCCGACCGGCAGGTCGCCGTGGCCTTCAGCCTGCTTTCCGAGCTGCCCGCGGTTGCTGCGGACCCTCGCCTCGTCGCGGCGCTCGAGGAAGGCGCCGCCGTTGCCGGAGCCGGGACGATGCGTCAGCCAAGTTGGGGCGGGCACGATGCGTCACAAATTGCGCGCGTGGCGCCGGTGGGCATGTTGTTCGCGCCCTCGCGAGACGGTCTGAGTCACCACCCGGACGAGTGGACGAGTCCGGAGCAATGCGCGATCGCAGGTCGCACGCTGCTTGCGGGACTGGCACTGCTCGACGAGCAGCTGGCCGGCTAGCCGCCGTCGCCGCTTGGCCCTCAGACGCCGATCGGATGCCAGACGGTCTTCAGCTCGAGGAACTCCGACGCGTGCTTCAGGCTGCGCCCTTCGCCGCTGGTCGCCACGCGCTTGAGGTTTTCCGCCGCCAGCCGCTCGAGTTCCGGGCGCGCGCCCGCGGGCGCGCCGGCAAGGTCGATCGCGTTCACGTCCATGTGCGAAGCGAGCCACGGCCCGAGCTCCGTCTTTCGGCCCGTCAACACGTTGACGACGCCCGCCGGAACATCGGAGGTGTCGATCACCTCGGCCAGGGTCACTGCGGCCAGCGGGGCCGCCTCGGGCGCGATCGTTACGGCGACGTTCCCGCCGACGAGTACGGGAGCGAGACGCTGAGCGAGCCCCAGAAGCGGGGGCTCCTCCGGGGCGATCACGCCGACGACGCCCGTGGCCTCCGGCACCGTGAAGTTGAAGTAAGGCCCGGCGACGGGGTTCGCTGCACCGAGGACCTGCGAGAGCTTGTCGGCCCACCCGGCGTACCACACCCAGGTGTCGATCGCTTCGTCGACCTCCTCGCGGCTGATTCCGAGCTCCCGGAACTGCGCAGCCCGGCCTTCCATGACCTCGGCGACGCGGTAGAGGATCTGGCCCCGGTTGTACGCGGTCCGTCCCGACCAGCCGGTGGCCGCTTCGCGCGAGGCGCGCACGGCGTCGCGCAGGTCCTTGCGTGACGCCCAGGCGACGTTGGCGTCCTGTGCCTCGTACGATCGACCCGACTCGGAGCGGGGAAAGGCTCCGTTGACGTACAGCTTGTAGGTCTTCTGAACCGGGAGGCGCGTCATCGCGTCAAGCCGAGGTGTCGAGGTAGGGGGCGAGCCCGTGCAGGCCACCCTCGCGTCCGAAGCCCGACTCCTTGTAGCCGCCGAAAGGCGACGCTGGATCGAAGCGGTTGAAGGTGTTCGCCCAGACGACGCCGGCTCGCATCTTCTGGGCCATCCAGAGGATCCGGGATCCCTTGTCGGTCCAGATGCCAGCCGAGAGCCCGTAGGGAGTGTTGTTCGCCTTCTCGACGGCCTCGTCCGGCGTGCGAAAGCTGAGCACCGCGAGCACTGGCCCGAAGATCTCCTCACGAGCGACGCGGTGGCTCTGCGCGACACCCGTGAACACGGTCGGTGCGAACCAGTACCTGCGCTCGGGGAGCTCACACGGTGGCTGGTAGAGCTCTGCCCCCTCGCCGACGCCTGCGGCCACGAGCTCGCTCACCCGGTCGAGCTGTTCCCGCGAGTTGATCGCCCCGAGATCCGTGTTCTTGTCGAGCGGGTCACCGACCCGGATTCTTGCGAGCCGCCGCTTGAGCTTGTCGACGACGGGCTCCAGAACGGATTCCTGTACCAGCAGGCGCGATCCGGCGCAGCAGACGTGACCCTGGTTGAAGTAGATGCCGTTGACGATCCCCTCGATCGCCTGATCGAGCGGCGCATCATCGAACACGATGTTGGCGGCCTTGCCGCCAAGCTAAAGCGTGAGTCGCTTCCCGCTTCCCGCTTCCAGCGACCGCACGCCAGATTTCCTTGCCGACCTCTGTCGAGCCGGTGAAGGCGACCTTGTCGACTCCGGGATGCTTCACGAGCTCCGCTCCCGCGCGACCGTCTCCGGTCAAGATGTTCACGACACCAGCGGCCACGAAACGCCTCACCTAGGATGCGGGTTCCAAACGCCATGTCGACCACGCCGCCTGTTCCGGAGTTCGAGATACGCGACATCGTTCGTCGCGTCGTCGACGGTGTGCTCACCGTCAGCGCCCCGGAGTCGTCGCCCACGGATACGCTCGCGGCGGCCGAAGCGACATCTCAGGCCGCCGGGGGTGAGCGCATCGCCATCGGTGCCGATCACGGTGGCTTCGAGCTCAAGAATGGGCTAGCGACGAAGCTGGCCGCTGCTCGCTACGAGGTCGTCGATTGCGGAACCGACGGTCCAGAGTCGGTTGACTACCCCGAGTTTGCCCATGCCGTCGCCCGGCAGGTGACCGAAGGATCGTGCCGGTGGGGGATCACCATCGACGGAGCCGGGATCGGCTCCGCCATGGCCGCCAACAAGGTGCCCGGGGTCCGGGCCGCGCTCTGCTACGACCTCTCGACGGCTCGTAACAGCCGCGAGCATAACCACGCCAACGTTCTGTCGCTCGGCGCCGCGCTGATCGGGCCCAGCCTTGCCTGGCAGATCGTGCAGGAGTGGTTGGCCGTTCCGTGGGGACCGGATCGTCACGCCCGCCGAGTCGCCATGATCACCGACATCGAGCAGCAGTACGTCGGAGCGCGCCGATGACCGACGCACCGCTCGATCGGGAGATGCTCATCGATCTCATTACACGCGAGGTGATGAACACCCTCGCCAACCGAACCGACATCTGCGCGACGCCTGAGAAACTCCGCAACGCGGTCGCGAACGGCGCCGACCGGGTCGCCTATCACGGAGACGCGTCATCGGTTCCTCTCGACCTGGCGAAGACCATCGATCACACCCTCCTCGCACCCGACGCGACGGCGGAGCAGATCGACCTCCTCTGCGAGGAGGCCGCCCGATATCGCTTCGCCTCCGTGT
>JAUVPB010000308.1 GCA_030598925.1 Actinomycetes bacterium | reverse complement strand
TCGAGGCGCTGACCGTCTGCCTGCTCAACTCGTACGCCAACGCCGGGCACGAGGAGCGCGTGGAGGCGATCGCATCGGACACCCTCGACGGGGTCCCTGTGTCGATCTCGTCCAAGATCACGCCGGAGTTCCGCGAGTACGAGCGGGCTGTCACCACGGTCATGAACTCCTACGTGGGCCCTGTGCTCCAGGGGTACCTCTCGAGCCTGGAGCGAAAGCTCGAGGACAACAAGATTCCGGCTCCGTTGCAGGTCGTCCGCTCGGACGGCGGCCTCCAGTCACTCACGGCCGCGAGCGAGCATCCAGTCCAGACGGTGCTCTCGGGTCCCTCGGGCGGCGTGAACGGGGCCGCGTTCGTGGCTCATCGGGCCGGTCATGACCGCATCCTCAGCTTCGACATGGGCGGCACATCCACCGACGTCGCGGTGTGTGTCGGCGGCTCCCCCACGATCACCCGCGAGACGCGGGTGGGCTCATTTCCCGTTCGCGCCCCCTCGGTCGACGTCGAGTCGATCGGCGCGGGAGGCGGGTCGATCGCGTCGGTCTCACAGGTGACCGGCGCGCTTCGCGTCGGGCCAGAGTCCGCGGGCGCCGCGCCTGGGCCTGCGTCGTACGGGCGTGGCGGCGAGGACCCGACGGTCACCGACGCGAACGTCGTTCTTGGCCATCTGCCCCCCGTACTGCTAGACGGAGCGATGACCCTCGACGTTGAGGCGGCACACGCCGCGGTGGCCCGGATGGCTGACGCAATGGGTGTCGACGTGCCCCGCGCGGCCGAAGGGATCGTCTCGATCGTGAACGAGAACATGCTCGGCGCGCTCCGTGTCGTCACGGTCCAGAAGGGCCTCGACCCAAAGGACTTCGCCCTCGTCGCATTCGGTGGCGCCGGAGGGCTGCATGCCAACGCCGTCGCGGAGACGCTCGGCTGCTACCCGGTGATCGTGCCGCCCGAGCCAGGGGTCTTGTCGGCACTCGGCTTCATTGCGGCCGACGTGCGCAACGAGTTCGGCCAGACGTATATCCGCACCACCACAGCCGTCGACGTGAGCGACTTGACCGCCGTGCTTCGAGAGCTTGGCCGGCAGGGCGACGAATGGCTCGCAGGGGAAGACGTCGACGCGGGTTCTCGCGAGATCTCCTACGTGCTGGACATGCGCTACCACCGCCAGGGGTTCGAGCTGCCAATCGACGTCGAGGAATCTGAGCTCGCGGCGCTCGATCTCGACGACCTCGCGGACAGGTTTCGCGCGCTCCATGACCGTCTCTACGGGTTCTCGCTCTCGGGCGCGGTAGAGGTCGTCAACGTTCGAGCCCGCGCGGTCGGCAGTGTGACGAAACCCTCGATTCCCGGCCACGAGCTGGGTGGCGAGGACGCCTCGAGCGCGCAGACCGGAACGCACGACGTCTGGCGCGACGGCGTGCAGCAGAGCGTCCCCGTGTACGCGCGCTCGGCGCTGCTGCCGGGGATGCGGTTCGACGGATTCGCGATCGTCACGCAGTACGACGCCACGACGGTTGTGCTTCCACGCCACACGGCCTCCGTCGACCGCTGGCTGAACGTGATCATCGAGCCGGGAGGTGCTGCGGCATGAGCGCGATCCAGCTGGATCCCGTCCAGCTCGACCTGATCGAGAATGGTCTCAAGAACGCCCGCTTCGAGATGGACGAGGTTGTACGGCGCGCGGCGATGTCACCGACGATCCGCGAGCAGCACGACGAGTTTCCAATGATTGCCAACGAGCGCGGCCAGATGGTGGTCGGTCAGTTCGGCTCGTACATTCCGGAAGTGATCGCGTCGTTCGGTGGCGAGATCAGTGCCGGAGACGTCGTCCTCCTCAACGACCCGTACCTGTGCAAGGGCTCGATCTCGCACTGCAACGACTGGCTCGTGATCGTCCCGATCTTCCACGAAGGGGCTCTCGTTGGTTTCTCGAGCCTGTTCGGACACATGATGGACGTGGGTGGGCGCGTGCCCGGGAGCCAGGTCACCGACGCTCTCTCGATCTGGGACGAGGGCCTCAGAATCCCCCCGGTCAAGATCATCGAGAACGGCACGCTCAACGAAACGGCGTTGAGCATCATCCTCAACAACACGCGTACCCCAGAGATGAACCGCTCAGACCTGATGGCGATCATCGCTGCGTGCCGAGCCGCGGAGACGCGGGTGCGCGATCTATGCGAGCGGTTCGGGCGCGAGACCTACATGACCGCGTGCGACGCCTTGCTCGAGCGCACGAAGCAGGGGATGATCCGGTTGATCCGTGAGTTCATTCCAGAGGAGAAGGTGACCTTCTGGGATTGGGTCGATGATGACGGTCGCGGCTCGGCTCCGCTCAAGCTGCAGCTGACGATCTGGCGTGAGGGCGACAAGGCCTACTTCGACTGGACGGGCACCGATCCCCAGACCCCAGGCAGCGTCAACTTCCACATTCACGAGAGCCTCTGCAAGCTCTTCTTCGGCGTGTACCTGATCATGGCCTACGACCCGGCGATCCTCTTCAACGAGGGCTACAACGACGTCTTCGAAGTCGTGCTGCCCGAGGGCTCGCTCCTCAACCCGGAGTTTCCGGCCCCGCTGTCGAACCGGCTCAGCATTCACACGCGTTTCTTCGACTGCCAGTCGGGGGCGCTCGGGCAGAACGCCCCCGATCTGTCGATGGCAGC
>JAUVPB010000299.1 GCA_030598925.1 Actinomycetes bacterium | reverse complement strand
TGCGGGAGCCGATCAGGCTCCCTGCGCAGCAACTGGGCGCTGTTGAGCTATTTCGTGTGCGGTCTGATCCTGGCGTTGGGCGGTGTTCGGGTGCTGCGTCGGTACCGACGCTCGATCCTCGGCTTCCCCGCGCCCGACGGCCAGCTGTCGGCGCTCTAGCCACCGACCCGGTCGCCGCGCCCGCCGTGCGGCGCGCGATCTCCTAGAGTGCGCGCGGTCGGGCGCGATCCGTCCTATTCACTGTCGAGGAGGGAGCCATGAGACCTATCGAGCTCACAGTCAACGGCTCATCCCATGAGCTGGAAGTCGAGCCGCGTGAACTCCTGGTCTACGTGCTGCGCGAGCGCCTCGGGCTGACGGGAACCAACATCGGCTGCGACACGTCTTCATGTGGCGCCTGCACGGTGCTGGTCGAAGGCGAGTCGGTGAAATCGTGCACGATGCTCGCTGTCCAGGCCGACGGTCGGGAAATCACAACGATCGAAGGACTCGCCACGAACGGAGAACTCCACGCCGTTCAGCAGGCGTTCCACGAGCAGCACGCTCTTCAATGCGGCTTCTGCACACCAGGATTCGTAATGGCGACAGTCAGCCTTCTCGACGAGAACGGCGACCCGAGCGAGCAAGAGATCCGAGAAGGACTCGAAGGCAACCTGTGCCGCTGCACCGGCTACCACAACATCGTCCGCGCGGTGCAAAGTGCCGCGGGCCAGGAGGTATCAGCGTGAGCGCGCTCGAGGAGCGGAAGTACGTCGGGGCACCTGTTCTACGCAAGGAGGATGCAAAGTTTCTCACGGGTGAGGGGAGCTACGTCGAGAATCTCACGCCTCCCGGAAGTGCGCACGCCGCGCTCGTCAGGAGCCCGTTCGCGCACGCCGAGATCAGGGCCGTCGACCTCTCGGCTGCGCTTGCCGCTGACGGAGTCGTCGCGGCGTTCAGCGCTACCGATCTGGCTGAGGAGTGGGGCGGACCCCTGCCGTGCGCGTGGCCCGTGACCGAGGACATCAAGATCCCCGATCACTTCCCACTCGCGTCGGATCGAGCGCGCTACGTCGGTGACGCGGTCGCGGTTGTCATTGCCGAGACCCGCGCCGCCGCCAAGGACGCGGCATCGCTCGTCGACGTTCAGTACGAGCCACTCGCAGCGGTTACCGACGTGATCGCGGCTCAGGCCGACGACGCCCCGCTCGTCCATGAGGGCTTCGAGACGAACGACTCCTACACGTGGGCGATGAGTGCCGGAGAGGTCGACGAGGTCTTCGCCAATGCAGACGTTGTGGTGAAGGAGCGTTACCGCCAGCAGCGTCTCGTTCCGAACGCCATGGAGCCACGGGCCGTCGTTGCGGAGTCGATCGGTTCGACAGGCGAGCTGACCCTGACGACCACGTCCCAGGTCCCCCACATCCTGCGAACGACGCTCTCTGGCGTGCTGGGCATGCCCGAGGCGAAGTTGCGCGTCATCGCGCCCGACGTGGGCGGCGGATTCGGCTCGAAGCTCGATGTCTACGCCGAGGAGGCGCTGTGCCTCGCGCTCGCGCGCCGTCTCGGTCGTCCCATCAAGTGGGTCGAAGAGCGCTCGGAGGCCTTCCTTGCGACGATCCATGGTCGCGACGTCGTACAGGACATCGAACTAGCCGCGACGTCGGAGGGCAAGATCACCGGCGTCCGCGCAAAGCTCACGGCGGCGATGGGCGCCTACCTGCAGCTAGTGACGCCGGGCGTTCCGCTGCTCGGCGCGTGGTTGTACTGCGGGTGCTACGAGATGGACGCCTACGACTTCAGCTGCACCGGTGTCTTCACGCACACGACTCCGACCGATGCGTATCGGGGTGCAGGGCGCCCTGAGGCGACCTATGCGATCGAGCGAGCCGTCAATACGCTCGCGCGTACGGTCGGAAAGGACGTCGTCGAGGTTCGACGACTCAATTTCATCAAGAGCTTCCCGGCGACGATCGCGTCGGGACTCGAGATCGACTCGGGTGACTTCGAAGGAGCGCTGGATCGCGGGCTCGAGATGCTCGGCTACGACGACTTCCGTAGCCAGCAAGCCGCGCGTCGCGCCTCCGGCGACGTCAAGCAACTCGGCGTCGGCTTCTCGACCTATGTCGAGATGTGCGGGCTCGCTCCCTCGCGGATTCTCGGAGCCTTGCGATACGGCGCCGGGGGATGGGAGGCGGCCACGGTGCGCTTCCTGCCGACGGGAACGGTGCAGATCATGTCCGGCGCGACGCCGCATGGGCAGAGCCACGCGACGACGTTCTCCCAGATCGTCGCTGACGAGCTAGGAGTCGACGTCGACGATGTCGAGTTCTTCGCGGGCGACACGGCCGTGGTGCCTCTGGGAATGGACACGTACGGCAGCCGCAGCCTGTCGGTCGGCGGGATTGCGCTGTACCAGGCTTCCGGGAAGATCGTCGACAAGGCACGAGAGATTGCTGCGCATCAGCTCGAGGTGGCACCCGAGGACCTCGAGTACTCGACCGGACGCTTCACGGTGACGGGAACCGACCGCGGTATGACCGTCGCCGAGGCAGCTCTTGCTGCATGGACTGCCCACGACCTGCCCGACGAGATGGAGCCAGGGCTGGAGGCGACGAGCATCTACGATCCACCCAACTTCAGCTGGCCCGGTGGTTGCCACATCGCGGTCGTCGAAGTCGACACCGAGACGGGCGACGCTCGGCTCGTGCGCTACATCGCGGTCGACGAGGTCGGCATCGTGGTCAACCCACTGGTGGTCGCCGGCCAGGTTCACGGTGGCGTCACGCAGGGTGTTTCACAGGCCTTATATGAGGAGGCTATCTACGACGACGATGGCAACCTCGTCAACGGCTCGCTCACGAGCTA
>JAUVPB010000209.1 GCA_030598925.1 Actinomycetes bacterium | reverse complement strand
GGGCGAGAGCTTCTTGCTGCGCGCCCGGTCAGCCAGATCCTCGATAGCTCGGGCGATGCCGAGCAGGTTCTTCTCCTCAGCGTTCTTGATCACCGGCACGATGAGGCCTTTCCCGTCGTCCAGCGCGACGGCGATCCCGATGTTGATGAAGCTCCGGGTCACGATCGAATCGCCCCGGATCTCCCCGTTGATCCACGGCCACTTCGTGACCGCATCGATTGCGGCACGTGTGATGAGCGCGAGATACGTGAGGCGAACGCCGTGCTGCTCCGCGTACTCGCCCTTGAGGTTCTCACGAATCGATACGACACGCGACATGTCGATCTCGAACGCCGTCGTAACCGGGGCCGAGGTCTCGAGCGAGTGCCGCATGTGCTCGGCGATCGCACGACGCATCACACTGAGCCGTTCCGTCTGCTCGCCGGCCGCCAGACCGCCCTCTGGTTCCGACCCTGCGGCAGCAGGCCGGGCAGCCGGAGCGGCAGCCGGTGCGGCCGTCGCCGGCGGAGGCGGTGCTTCCTGGGCTGGTGCGGCTGCCGGCGCACCGGATTCGATGAACGCGAGGATGTCCTTCTTCGTGACGCGTCCGCCGCGCCCGGAACCCTGGAGCTGTGAGACGTCAACGCCGTGCTCGGCTGCGATTCGAGCTACGACAGGCGAGACAAACGACCGTTGCTCGGCCGACGTGTCGCCGTCGGCGGCAGCAGTTGGCGCGGGCGCCGTTGCCGGCGCAGCCACCGGCTCGGGTGTCGCAGCGGACTCGGTGGCGGGCCCGGCTGCGTCCGTCGCAGCCGGAGCAGGGGCCGACGCGGTAGCCCCGTCACCGGTCTGGAGCGTGCCGATGACGGTGCCGACCTCCACGGTCTCACCCTCCTGGACCAGGATCTCCGCCAGCACGCCCCCCGCCGGCGACGGGACCTCCGTGTCGACCTTGTCGGTCGAGATCTCGAGGAGCGGCTCGTCGGGAGCGACGGACTCGCCCACCGCTTTGAGCCACTGCGTGACGGTGCCTTCGGAGACCGAGACACCCATCTGGGGCATGACCACCTGGACTGCGGTTCCGGTTGACACTCCTACTCCTTCGTTGCCAGCCTCGTCTCGTGGAGGCTACGTGAAATCAGTACGCCAGTAGCTCGCGTAGCGCCGTGACGAGATCTTCGACTTGCGGCAGAAAACGCCTTTCCAGCGACGGCGCAAATGGAACGGGGCAGTCCGGGGCGGTGAGACGTCGGGGGGGTGCATCGAGATGCTCGAACAGTTCGGCTGCCACCGTCGCGAGGATTTCGGCGCCGAACCCGGCCGTGCGCGTGTCCTCGTGGACGACCAGGAGCCGCGACGTCTTCTCGACGGACGCGAGCACCGCGTCCCGATCCCACGGCAGGATCGAGCGGAGATCCACGATCTCGATTGAGGCGCCATCCTCCACGAGGGCGTCGGCCGCCTCGACCGCGAGATGAAGCATCGCTCCCCAGGTCACCAGCGTCGCGTCGTTGCCCTCCCGCTCGATGCGTGCCGTCCCGATGGGAACCGTGAAGCGTGACTCGGCGACCTCGCCGCGAACTCGCCGGTAAAGGTGCTTGTGCTCGAAGAAGAGCACCGGGTTCGGGTCGTCGATCGCGCTCGTGAGCAACCCCTTCGCGTCGCTCGGCGTCGCCGGGCACACGAGCTTCAGGCCCGGGATATGGGCGAAGCTCGACTCCGGGTTCTGGGAGTGGAAGGGCCCGCCGGCGAAGCCGCCGCCGGATGGGAGCCGGATGACGATCGGGATCGGCGTTCCGGCCCGCCAGTGCTGCTTGGCGGCGACCGTGACGATTTGATCCCACCCACACGACACGAAATCGGCGAACTGCATCTCGGCGATCGGCCGCATGCCCATGAGCGCGGCGCCGGTGCAGCCGCCGACGATCGCAGTCTCGGAGAGGGGAGCATCGATGACCCGCCACTCCCCGAACGCTTCCTGGAGGCCGTTCGTGACCTTGAACGCGCCGCCGTACGCGCCGATGTCCTGGCCGATCAGGAACACGCGCTCGTCGCGTTCCATCTCCTGCCGCAGCGTCTGCGCGATCGCCTCGAGGTACGTGAGTTCCGGCATCAGCTGAAGTGCGGGGTTTCGAAGACGTCGTGGGGTGCGTAGACACCGTCCAGCAGCGTCTCGGGTGCGGGCTCGGGGCTCGCCTCGGCTCGTTTCACGGCCTCGCTCAGGAGCTCCTTGATCTCGCTCTCGATTGTGCGTTGCTCATCGTCCGTGAACGCTGCGTGCTCGACGAGCCACCGGTGGAACCGTTCGATCGGGTCCCGGTCCTCGTACTCCTCGAAGAGCTCGCGTGGCACGTACGAGGCGTCATCGTGGATGCCGTGGCCTTCGAGTCGCAGGGTGACCGACTCGATCAGGGTGGGGCCGCCTCCCTCGCGAGCCTTCTCGATCGCGTCGCGTGCCTCGCGGTAGACCGCCAGGAGGTCGGTCCCATCGACCACGACACCGTCGAAGCCGTACGCCAGCGCACGTGCGGCCAGGTGATCGACGGCGTACTCGAGCCTGGTCGGGGTGGAGTACGCGTACTGATTGTTGTTGCAGACGAACACGACCGGGAGTTGCCGAGTGCCGGCGAAATTCATCGCCTCGTGCGCGTCGCCCCGGGCAGAAGAGCCGTCTCCGAACCAGCCGATCGCCACCCGGGGCTCCTGACGGATCCGGAATGCGAGCGCGCAACCGGTCGCCACCGGGAGCATGGCGGGGAGGTGGCTCACCATCGTGATGAGCCCGAGGTCGAACTCGGCGAAGTGGACGTTGCCGTCGCGCCCGCGCGAGGGCGCGTCCTCGCGACCCATGAACTGGGCGAGAATCTTCCAGGGCTCCGTGCCGCGGGCGAGATGGACGCCGGTGTTCCGGTGGATCACGGCGCCGACGTCGTCGGGGCCCATGGCGGTGCCTACGGCCGCCGCCGCCGCCTCGTTCCCGAGGCCGGTATAGAAGCTGCCGGGGATCTTGCCCTGTTTGAACAACGTGCGGCCGCGTTCCTCGACGCTGCGCGAGAGGAGCATGTTCCTGTACATACCGACCAAGTCGATGCGGTCGAGCCCCAGCTCGGTTGCGGCTTCCAACGACTCAACTGGTCCGGCTTGGCGTACTTCCGACACGATCGAATCAACTGTATCCGCCCAACCCCTGGGCCTCGCGCGACAGTTTGGGCGCGCGAGGCACCATGCGACCGGCTAGATTCGGGAGATGGGCAGCGCCGCCGACTGGCTCCGGGAGGAACGCCGGAAGACGCTCGGGGACTGGGTCGCGTTCTGCAAAGCGTGCGGCCACGGCCAGCGTTACTTCGTCGAGATCGAGGCGGATCTCGAGTCCGCCTGCCCAACCTGCGGTGAACAGCTGCTGTTCCGGTGTCCGTCGTGCGAGGCTCGGATCAGCTCGATGTTCGCCGTCGCATGCGAGGAATGCGAGGCTCCGTTGCGCGCGAGCGAGCAGTTCGGAAGTCCCATTCGTCGGCCGAAACCGGGCCGACGCTAGCCAGCCCTTCGCTGCACGACCCGCTGGCGCCGGCGGCGCGAGCGGCCGCTACGCGTGTCGTTCGCGAATCTCGGAGAAGAAGATAACCGTTACCGTCTCGTCTTCCGTCACGTCGCGGTTGTAAAGCTGGCTGAGAAAGCTCGCCATCTCTTCAGGCCGGCGAAGCTGCGGATTGTCGTGTTCGATCTCTCGCGGCGAGCACTCCCCGAGCGTCTTCACCGCGATCTTGTCGATGACGGCGTCGAACATCCTCTCTCGCGGTCCGAACCTGGTGCCCACCAGCACCGACACGATCATGCCCTTCTTGTACTTCCTTGACTTGTCCCCGACTCGGATCGTCGCCGTCTTACGGTGCGCACGCAGCTGGTCGGCAACGATCGGGGAGTAGAAATTTAGGGCATACATGCGTGTGCTCCGCGAGTCGGGCGAGGCGGCGCCCACTATAGCCGGAGAGGTCCGCGCCTCCCTTGCGCCCGGCGAGCCGAGGGACCGCTCGGGCCTCTGACCGGCCCGAGGCGTCTGCAACGGCGTCCGCTGGCACTCGTCTACCCCGTGTGCCAGTTCTGCCTTGATCGACTCTGCGTGCTTGCGCTATTCTGGCGCTGGCACTCTCATGCCGCGAGTGCCAATTCTGAGTAAAAAACGCAGGAGGTTGGTTTAATGAAGGTGCAACCGTTGGGGGATCGACTCATCGTCGAGGCCACCGAGGAAGAGGAAGTTACAGCAAGCGGCATCGTGCTTCCGGACACCGCGAAGGAGAAGCCGCAGCGCGGCCGCGTCCTCTCGGTGGGTCCCGGTGGGCTCAACGACAAGGGTGAGCGTGTGCCGCTCGACGTAGCGGCGGGCGACGACGTCATCTACTCGAAGTACGGCGGAACGGACATCAAGCTCGAGGGCGACGAATACCTGATCCTTCGAGAGTCCGACGTCCTGGCCAAGGTCGTCGAGACCGCAAAAAAGAAGAAGAAGACAAGCGCCTAGCGCGTATCTGAAGGAGGTTTCACCGGATGGCACATAAGGAGTTGCTGTTCAACGAGGAGGCCCGGCGCGCGCTCGAGCGTGGCGTCAACACCCTCGCGAACGCCGTCAAGGTCACGCTCGGTCCGAAGGGCCGCTACGTCGTCCTCGACAAGAAGTTCGGGGCTCCCACAATCACGAACGACGGGGTCACGATCGCCCGTGAGATCGAAGTCGAAGACGTCTTCGAGAATCAGGGCGCACAGCTCGTGCGTGAGGTCGCCACAGCGACGAACGATGTTGCAGGCGACGGCACGACGACGGCGACCGTGCTCGCCCAGGCCATCGTCCGCGAAGGTCTGAAGAACGTCGCCGCAGGCGCGAACCCGATGGCGATCAAGCGCGGCATCGAAGCAGCTGTCGACTCGATCGTCGAGGATCTGCGAAAGCAGAGCAAGGAGATCTCCGGCAAGGAGGACATCGCACGCGTTGCGACCATCTCCGCTCGTGAGCGCGAGATCGGCGACGTGAT
>JAUVPB010000301.1 GCA_030598925.1 Actinomycetes bacterium | reverse complement strand
GAGAGCCGTACCGTCGCGCCCCAACCGGCGTTGACCGGGCGAACCGCGGCCTCGATCCGCGTGTCGACGCCATCCGAGCGATACCAGGTGGCCGCGGCGGTGCCGGCAGCATCGACGGCCAGCTGGAGGCCGTATGCGGTCTGACCAGGCTGCGAGAGCCCGACGGGCGGTTGCCACGTCGGCGCGCCCGCGATTGCGGTGCTCGCGGTGGCGGCAAGCGTCGCCAGCAGCGTCGCGAAGGCGATGAACGCGCGCCTGTACGCGCGTGGGCGGCGCTGCGCGTGCGGGGGCTTCGAAGTGTGGTGTCGGCTCTGCATGGCTGTCCTCCGTGGTGACTCGATCGTCTTCATCACCACTGAGACGCAGAACTCGCCGGGTCCTTACACAGCGGGCTCGTATCCCTCGATCGAGGGATGCCTTGGGAGGCGCCGACAAGTCGGCAAGCACCCGCGCCTGGATCGTCCTAGCCCGCGACAACAACGGACGAGCCCGCCACCGAGCCGGACGCGGCAGGTAGGGGCGTCGGCGACCGACCGGCGGGAATGGCTAACTGGCGAGCCAACTGTGCTCGGGATCGGCTCAGCGCCCGTCGGGGTGGGCGCTCAAGAGCCGGTGTGAGATCGCGAAGCTAGCTGTGCTCGCGGTCGGGTGCGACCGCAGGAGCGCCAGCGTCGAGGGGAAGCATCGCGAGCTCGTACGCGTGAAGATGCGTGCCGTAGCCGGGCGAGAGGTACCAGCTCACCGCGTCTCCGTCGCCGCTGCAATCGGTCGCAGCCGAGCGATCGGTCGGAGCTGTGTCGTGGCGCTGATCCTGGTGAGTTTCAACCTGCATCGTAGGCTCACTGTGACCCCTATTTGCAGGCGGGTTAACCTCCACCGGGGTGATCTTGTCCCTCCCCGGACGGGTGATTCGCCCCTCCCCCTCACGGGTGATGCCGCGGGCCGACCTCTACGCTTGCGCGAACAGACAAACGCACAGGACGCAGCGAGACCGCAGGAAAGCGAGCGAAGGAGGGTCATGCCCCGCATCACCGAGATCACGAACGAGAATGCCAGTGCGCCGCAGCGCGCGATCCTCGCTGCGCAGGAAGCCGACGGTGCCGTCTTCAACACCAGCCGCATCTGGGCGCACCGACCAGAGGCGTTCACCGGCCTCATGGGCTTCGCCGATGCGCTGGAGAACAGCCGGACGCTGCCCCCGGGCCTCGTTCACCTCACGCGCGTGCGGGTCGCGCAGATCAACGGGTGCCCATTCTGAGTGGACCTCAACGCAGCCGGGATGCTGCGTGCGGAGGAAACGGAGGCCAAGGCGACACGGGTCGGCGACTGGCGCAGCGCAGACGTCTTCTCGGAGCGTGAGCGCGCAGCCCTCGCCTACGCGGAGGCGGTCACGCTGAGCGACGAGGACGTCACCGACGAGCTGTTCGCCGAAACACGGGCGTTCTTCGCCGAGGACGAGCTCGTCGAGCTAACGGCGTGGATCGCCCTGGAGAACCTCTACAGCAAGTTCAACCGAGCGTTCCGGATCGAGGCGCAGGGCTTCTGTACGCTGCCGCTCGCGATCGACTAGCGGAGGCGAGACACGGCATGGCACAAGAGCTCGAAGGAAAGGTGGCGCTCGTCACCGGCGCCTCGCAGGGTCTCGGGCGACAGTTCGCGAAGACCCTCGCGGGCGCGGGCGCGACCATCGTGGTCGCGTCGCGCAGGATCGACGCCCTCGACGAACTGGCGGCCGAGATCACGAGCGACGGCGGCACCGCGTACGCGGTCAGGCTCGACGTCACCGACGTCGCGAGCATCGACGCGGCCGTCGACACGGCCATCGAGCGTGCGGGCGCGATCGACATCCTCGTCAACAACGCGGGCCTGACGGTGAACCGCCTGATCCGGGACACGACGCCCGAGGACTTCGACCTCGTGATGGACACGAACGTCCGCGGCGCGTTCTTCGTCGCGAAACGGGTGGCTGCTCACATGGGCGAGCGCGGCGGCGGGAAGATCGTCAACCTCAGCTCGATCCTCGCCGACTTCGTGATGCCAGGAGTCTCGGCCTACTGCATGAGCAAGACCGCCGTCTCGCAGATGACGCGGGCAATGGCGCTCGAGTGGGCACGCAAGAACATTCAGGTCAACGCCCTCGCGCCGGGGTTCGTCGATACGGCGATCAACGCGGAGTTCTTCGAGTCGCCGGCCGGCCAGCAGATCATCGGGCGCTTCCCCGGACAGGCCCTCCAGCAGCCCGAGAACCTCGACTCCGCGCTGCTGCTGCTCGTCTCGTCGCAGTCCGATCACATGACGGGCCTCACGCTCCGGGTGGATGATGGGCAGGGCCTCGGAGCGTTTCAGGCGGCGCGACCGCGACCCACGGACTGAGCGGGGAGCCGCGTTACCGGCGTCCGGCTGCGCCGGCTAGCCGGCGGCGTACGTTCCGGGAACGTTCTCGAGCGACGGTCCCGTCGTCTTCGTCTGCGGGACGCCCGCGAGAATCGGGAACTCGCCGCCCGGGATCGGCTTGATGACGGTGCCGTCGACGAACTCGGTGCGCCGGGTGATCGCGGATCCCCAGAACTCGCCCCCGTGCGAGACGTCGAGCTCCGTCAGCGAGAACGCGCCGCCCTGGAACTTGGCCTGATACTCGACGTCGATGCCCTGGTGCCAGCCGGCTCCGTCGGCGACGAGCACGAGCAGATCCGTCTGGGGATCCCACGTGCCGTCACAGGCGGCGACGCCGCAGAGCCAGACGTCTTCCTGGACCTCGATCTCGCGGCTCACGTAGAGCGTCGCCTGACCGTCGTAGTCGGCACGGACGCCGACGTTCGGGCGGACGTGGATAT
>JAUVPB010000179.1 GCA_030598925.1 Actinomycetes bacterium | reverse complement strand
TCGAGCGGTCGAACCGCGCCAGCAGCTCGGGACTCTCTCCCTGCTCGAGCAGCGCGCCGAATGCGGCCGGAAATCCGCGGAAGGCGTAATCGATCCACTCACCCGCCGATCACTATCACGAACACGATCGCCTTCCACGCCACGTGACCCGCCTCCCAGAGCCCGTTGCCGACCAGCGACTGGATACCGGTCACGAGGAAGAAGACGATCAGCACGCCCCGAAGTGTCTTGTCGGCGACGCGGTAGCGGCGCTGAAACGCGTTCCGGTGGTGCCGCTCCCGTGAGGTGGTGCTCCCGAACCAGCGCCCATGACCAGACGACGGCAACCGCGAGCGTCCCCCAGAACAGCGCGTTGGTCGCCGCGGAGCTCAGCTCGTCCAGACCCAGGCCGCTGGCGTAGGCGAGCCCGATTCCGACCGGCACCATGAACACCAGCGACACCTGGGCGCCAGGTCGAGGAAGCTCAGCAGCCGCGCAAGAACGAGCCGTGTTTCCCCGGAGAGCTCGGCTCTCCGGATGACCCTGCTCGTGTAGAAGACACCGACGTCGATACCGAGCCACGCTGCCAGCCGGGCGCAGCGTTCATGACCGCGACCCGATCGGGCCTAGCTGGGCGAGGCTCCCTCGATCCGTCCGAGGAGAACGCTCTGGTGCCAGGAGACGAGGTGCCAGCGCCCATCGGCGTAGTGCCACGTGATCGTGAACCCCATGAAGCGTTGACGAAAACCCGCGTCCCGCGGCTTGCCGCGAAAGGTCGAGAACCCGCTCACGTGCCCCGTCGCACCCCACGTCTTCACGTTGACCTCGCGAGGAACCCATTGGAAGAACTCCCAGACGCCCTTGCCGCCGCCGGCCGCGTGAAAGCCGATGTGGTCGATGAACTCTTCCTTGTTCATCCGCCAGGGATAGTCCTCGTCGAGGATCTCCGACTCCGCGTCGTAGAAGGCGTAGTGCGCGTCCAGCTCGCCTTCGTTCAGCGTTCGCGCCCACTCGCGAAACGCGGCCTCGAGTCCTTCTGCTGTCCCAGGCTGCTCCACAACTCTCCTCTCGCCCACCGCCCTGAGCGTGCAGCCTAGCCGAGCCTGAACGCCGGATCTGGCCGGCGCGCGCCGCGCGAGATAGGCTCGTCGCGCCGACACGGAGGGAGACCATGACCAACGATCGCATCTCAATCGATCTCGCAAGCAGCGCAGCCCGTATCGGGCGCGACATCGAGACCCTCGGTGGAGCCGACTACACCAACTCAGCAGAGGCGATCTCCCGCTACGCGTACACCAAGGAGTTCCAGAACACGACTGACTACTTCATCCAGGAACTCCGGGCGATCGGGTTCGAGGCGTGGGAGGACCCCGTCGGCAACCTGGTTGGCCGTAACCGACCGAAGGGTGAGCCGGCGTTCGGTCTCGGCTCCCACCACGACTCCAACCGAAACGGGGGCAAGTGGGACGGCACGCTCGGCGTCGTCACCGCCCTCGAGACCTGCCGGCTCAGCACCGAGCTCGGCCTCGACCTTCCGCTCCAGCTCCTGTCGTTCATCGAGGAGGAGTCGTCGGGCTTCGGCCAGGGAGTACTCGGAAGTCGCATCATTACGCAGCAGGTCACCGAGGACGATCTCCGTGAGAGCTTCAGAGCCGTCGACGACGGACGGTCGTTCTGGGAGCACGCCGAGGAAGCCGGCCACGATCCGGCGCGCTGGCGCGAATGCATCGAGGACATCGCTGGCCTCGCCGGCTGGATCGAGCTGCACATCGAGCAGGGCCGCGTGCTCCAGGACGGAACGCTCGCCTTTGGAATCGTCACGGCAATCGTCGGTGTCAACTGGGTGGATCTCACGTTCCATGGACGGGCTGATCACGCCGGTGGCACACCGATGGGGTATCGCGCCGACGCCGGGCTCGCCGCAGCGGAGGTCGCCATCGAGCTCGAGCGGCTTGCGATCGCACAGGCGACCCCCACCGTCGGAACGGCGGGTGTGGGCGAGTTCAAGCCCGGCCTCAACAACGTGATCCCGGGCGAGGCGCGGCTCGGCCTCGATATACGCAGCGTCGATGCCTCGGTGTACGAGGCTGTCATCGCAGAGATTGTGACGTTCGCCGAAGCTGCCGCGGCAGCGCGGGACCTGACGCTGGACGTCACGATTCAGGCGCTGACGACGGCGACAGTCATGGACGCCGGTGTCGTCGGCGCGCTCGAGGCCGCGGCAACGGAGAGCGGCCACGAGTTCACGGTGATGCCATCGGGCGGCGGACACGACACGCAACACGTTGCGCCCCACGTTCCCAGCGCAATGGTCTTCGTACCGTGCAGGGACGGAATCAGTCACTCGCCGGCCGAGCTCGCCGATCCCGCCGATGCGGCCGTCGCAGTCGAGGTCATGCTGAACGCGATCGCCGCGTACATGGACGGCGCCGCCTGACTGGGGTAGCGTGCGTCGCGCCCCGGTACCAAGTGGGCGACCACCTCCTGGAGGACTGAGAGATGATCGAGATCGACGGGCGCCAGATCCTCACGACCCTGCCCGAGAAGGTCGACCCAAGCCACACGGCAGTCGTCGTGATCGACATGCAGAAGGATTTCACTACGGCGGGCTGCTTCTGGGACAAGCTCGGCCAGCTCGATGTGGCGGCAATGGACGTCCTCGCCACCCGCTTGCGATCGTTCCTCGAGCAGGCGCGGGAGCGCGACGTTCCGATCATTCACGTGATGGCGAACTACGACGGCCCGTACATGAACGATCCGATGCACGAGCGCCTCCACCGCCACGGAATTGGGCGCTACTGCCAGTCGGGAACGGAGGGAATCGAGTTCCACGACGGACTCGAGCCGCGAGACGGTGAGCCAGTCGTCGTGAAGCATCGCTTCGACGCTCTGTACGACACCGAGCTCGACCTGATGCTCAGGGCACGCGGCATCCGCACCGTGATCCTCACCGGCGTCGCAGTACAGGGGTGCGTCGACTCGACCGCCCGGCACGCGTACTTCAACGGCTACTACGTCGTTTTCGGAGCGGACCTGGCCGGCGGCGCGAACCCGACCGTCCACGCGGTGACCCTCGACTCGATGCAGCTGATGTTCGGCGTTGCCGCCACCGCGGCCGAGGTCACCGACGCCTGGGGCGGCTCAGGCTAGAGCGGGCTCTCCGCAGCCAGCACCACATCAGCCGGCGAGCGCGGCCGCGATGCGCTCGGCGTTCGTCGCGATCAACTCGACGTACGTTTCTGCGCCGGATCCCTCCTCGCCCAGGGAGCCCGTGTAGAGGCGAACGATCTCGACGTCCTGACCTGTCTCGCTCGCGACGGTCTCGGCGAGTTTGGGAGCCACGCTCGACTCTACGAAGATCACGGGGACACCCTCACGTTCGATGGCATCGACGAGCTCGACAATGTCGCTCGCCGATGGCTCGGCGAGCGTCGAACCGCTCGGAATCACCACGCCAACCACCTCGAATCCGTAGCGGTCAGCGAGGTAACCCAGCGCGTCATGGTTGGCGACGAACTTGCGAGACGTCATTGGGATCACAGCGAGCGCCTCCGCGATCTGCACGTCGAGCGACTCGAGCGTTCTTGCGTACTCGTCCGCGCAGGCCGCGGCAGCCTCGTCGCCCAGTTGCCGCGCGAGCTCGGCTCCGATCAGTCGCGCGCCTCGAGCCATCCGCAGAGGGTCCAGCCAGACGTGCGGGTCGAGCATGCCCTGCTCCTCGTCGTCATCCGCGTGCCCGCCAGCACCCGTATAGGGAATCGGGCCCACCTCCTCGGCCACGAAGAGCACCGGCGTCCCCGCGTCGCGAGCCTCGAGCAGTACGTCGGTGAATCCGTGCTCGAGGCCAAGACCGTTCGCGACGACAAGGTCCGCGTCCTGCACGTCAGCCGCCTGCCGGGCGGAGAGATCGAAAGAGTGAGGATCCTGGCCGGGCGACATCAGCGTCTCGACACTCGCCGCTCCGCAGGTGACGTTCTTCACGACGTCGCCGAGAACCGTCGTGGTCACAACGATGGTCAACGAGCCCTCGCCTGCGCCGGCGTCCGCTCCAGAATCAGCGCTTCCGCAGGCGACGACTGCAATAACGGTTACAAAGAGCGCCACGGAGCCGCGCAACAGCCGATAGACGCCGTAGCCGCCTGATGCCTCCCTCGAGTTCCCTCGGCCTACGATCGTTCGCACTGGTGCTCACCATAACAAGATTCATTATCACTACCAGCCCACTACACCTCGTGCTGGCGCCGTCCGCTCGCCCAGGTTAGGATCGCGAGGCTCGCCTGCTCGTGAGCGGCCCGATAACCAACAGGAGGTGCGTGCCCGATGCCAATAGCAGCGGACTACCCGCTCTTGGAAATCTTTTGGACGATCATCTTCGTCGCGCTCTGGGCTGTGTGGATCTGGGCCGTGATCTGGTCACTCATCGACAACTGGCGCCGCGACGATCACAGCGGCTGGATGAAAGCCGCGTGGACGGTCTTCATCATCATCGTGCCCATCCTCGGGTTCATCGTCTACATGATCGCGCGGCCCACCCGAGACATCTATGGCGCACGGCCCGGCGATCCGGACGCCTATCGACCTCAGAACAGGGGCACCTGGAGCCGCTGGGGCTAGCCCCGCCGGGCTGGCCACTAGTCACGGCCGAGAGGGCCTCGATCGTAGGTCCATGAGATGCTCCCGCGTTCGTTGCGCGCACGCGCACGTAACGCCTCCGTTGCTGGCAGGTCGATCTCGGCGCCGGTGATCGCGACGCCGTAGAGATCGCTGGCTGACCTGGCGTCGACTTTGCCATCAAGCACGTCTTCGAGAACGAGCAGCGGATCGCGATCGAGTGGATCCCCGTGACCGCCACCGCCCGTCGTGAACAGCTCGAGACGGTCGCCCGGCTCGAGCACGAGATCGAGTTTCGACTGCAGGCGCTCGCTGGAGCCGTCGGCCCGATGAAGAAACGAACGCGAGGACATGCCCGGCCGGCCGCCCCAGAGCCCCCAGGGCGCGCTGTCATGCCTCTCGCCACGGTGAGAGACACGCACCTCTCCCTGTAGCGCCTCGAGCGACCGTTCGACGCCGAGGCCGCCGCGCCACGTGCCGGCGCCGCCCGAATTCTCGCGCAACCGGTACCAGCCGATTCGCACCGGCGCCTCGAGCTCAAGCGCCTCGATCGGCACGTTCTGAGCGTTTGACGTATCGGTCTGAATGGCTTCGATCCCGTCCGCTCGCGGGCGGGCGCCCATCCCCCCCGTTCCGACATCCGATGTCACGAACGGCCGCCCTGTCTGAGGATCGATGCCGCCGAGCGAGAGCACCAGGGGATGACCGCTTGACGCGGCCGGAATGACGCCCGGGAGAGCCGGGGCAAGGGCGCCGAGCATCGCATCGACGATCCGGCGGACCACGACAGCCCTGGCGTTGACAGCGGCCGGCGGAGACGCGTTGACGACCGAGCGCTCCGGCATCACGACACGAACCGGCTTGAAGCAGCCCGAGTTCGTCGGAATCTCGGAGTCCGTGATCGCCCGCAGCACGTAGTACACGGCCGCGAGCGTCGACGACGGCGTGCAGTTGATCGGGCCGCGTACCTGCGGCGCGGAGCCGCTGAAGTCGACGACGACCTCGGACCCCTCGATCGTCACAGCAACCTCGATCCGCACCGGTTCGCCTACGTCGATGCCGTCGTCATCGAGCCAGTCGACGAATGTGTACAAGCCGTCGGGAATCTCAGACACCGCGGAGCGCGTCAGGGCCTCCGAGCGCTGGAGCAGCTCGCTCATCGTGTCGCTCAGAAGTGTGACGCCATACCGATCGACAAGCTCCTCGACTCCGCGCCGGCCGATCGCGCAGGCGGCGAGCTGGCCGTCGAGATCTCCCAGAACGTTGCGCGGTACGCGCACGTTTGCCGCGAGCACGTCGAGCAGAGTGTCGTTCG
>JAUVPB010000234.1 GCA_030598925.1 Actinomycetes bacterium | reverse complement strand
GACGCGGCCCACGTGGATCTGCCCCATGCCCTCGCGCCGGCGCGCCCGGTTGATCGACCAGCTCGCGCAGGGCCTTGGCGCCCTGGGCGGCCTGCCGGTCCACACGGCACTGGTTGGAACGGCGTCCGAGGTCGCGCCAGCCGATGCGTTCCAGGCGGATCAGGCGAACTCGGCACATCAGGCGGCCAACATGTGGCACCGCCTCGCGGTCGACCACGCCCGACTTCCCGATCAGCCGACGCTTGCCGGGCCAGTGTTGCTCGTGGACGATGAGGTCGACAGTCGCTGGACCGTCACGGTCGCGGCATGGCGGCTCGCCGCAGCCGGCGCAGGCCCCGTCTTACCTTTCGCGTTGCGAACTCGCTGAGCGTTCAGGCGTGCGGCACGATCGCGCTCATCGTGCGGCGCTTCGAGCGTGTGGGTTAGCTCGCCGAGGATGCCAAGGTCGCCTCGGTCGCCGCTTCGCCGCTAAGAGGAGACGTCGTCGATTTCGGCGTACGCTTCGATCTCGACGAGCGCACGCGAATCGGCGAGCTCGGTCACGCCGACCGCGGTCGACGTTGGTGGGTTGCCGCCGAAGAACTCGACCCACTTGGGCTGGCCGTGCTCGAGATAGCTTGCCATGTCGATCACGTAGGTCTTGGTTCGCACGACGTCCGCGGGCGTGGCGCCAAACTCCTCGAGCGACAGCCGGATGTTCTCGAGCACGCACTGGGTCTGGAGCGCGACGTCGCCCTCACCGACCAGCTCCTGCTTCTCGTTGAAGGGGAGCGTCCCGGCGACGTGAATCCGTCGCTGCCGCTGGCTCTGGATCACCTGTGAGTAGATCTTCCCTTCGACCCTGGGCAGCCGTCGCACGTAGACAGCCTCTGGCCAGCGTCTCTCGATCGACATCTCTGGTACCCCTCTCCTCGATCCGCCCATGATGGCGAAGCTGCCGCGCCGCTGTCAGGCCCCTGGGGTTGGGGATGAGCGGAGCGTGTCTTGTTCCGAGAAGGGCCCTCAACTCTTGAGGGTTCAAAGGGCCGTCATTCGCTTGTCAGGTGACCGTGCTGAGCGGTCTTCCGTGCGCCAGTAAGGACGCCTACCTGCGGAACGGGCTGCTGCGATTGCCGGCGGCGACAAGCTCGTCGCGGTGGTCTGTTCCGATCCAGCTGACGCGGATCCCCCGACGCGAAAGACCGCGGAACCAGGATCGTTGACGTTTGGCCAGCTTACGGATGCCGCGACGCAGGTCGTCGAGCATCTGGGATTCGGACTTGGCGCCGCGAAGGAATGCGGTCACCTCGCGATACTCTAGGCCGAGCTGGGCCATGCGCGCCGGCGTGACGCCGGCGTCGAGCAGACCCCGCACCTCCGCGACCATTCCCTGTCGCAACCGGGCATCGAGCCGGTGGTCGATGCTCTTTCCCAGCTCGTCGGCGGGAACATCGAGCGCGAACACTGTCGCCTCGATCCGCACTGGGGGCGGAGGACTGAGCCACGCCCCGCGGGACTGTGCGTGCCGCGCGATCTCCAGCGCCCGCACCACGCGCTTCTTGCTGCTGCGGTCCGTGCGCTCGAGCGCGCTCTCGTCCAGTTGGCGTAGCTCGTCGACTAGCTCCGCGTGTTCCCGTTGCATCAATCGCTCGCGCAGCGCCTCGTCGGGGGGCACGTTGGGGATGCGGTAGCCCCGGAGCACCGCCTCTACGAACAGGCCGGTTCCCCCGACCATCAGTAGCGGACGGCCCTCGGCGTAGGGTTGCTCGCGCGCCTTGTGTTCCAGGAGTCGGTAGCAGTCGCGCTGGTAGTGGTAGACGGAGTAGATCTCACGCGGGTCGGCAACGTCGATCAGGTGATAGGGCATCGCCGGGCTCACGGCGGCGTACTCGGCAAGGTCCTTGCCCGAACCGATGTCGAGCCCTCGATAGACCTGCCGCGAATCGGCAGAGACGATCTCCGTGCCTAGAGCGTGGGCCACGTCGACGCCGAGCCGGGTCTTGCCGCACGCGGTCGGCCCCACGAGAACGAGCAGACGGACGGCGTTCATCGATCGAAACGCTCCCGGAAATCGCTCTCTAGCGCCAGTAGCCGCTCGCGGCTCTCTGCGACGAAGATCACCGCGAGCTTCGCGAACGACGGGGGCGACGCGAGTAGAACCCCGCGTTGCCGCGATCGGTCGAAGCGCAGATCGCCCAGGGCGCTCAACGCCGGCTCGAGCTCACGCGCCAACGACAGTCTGCTGGCCGTGAAGAAGCGGTAGTACACCGACTGTTCGGGCCAAAGCGCGCGCCATAGCCAATACGCTCCGTCGGACATCGACAGGCGGCAGTTCACGTCGACGATCGGTCGCAGTTGCACAGCGTCGCCGTTGCGGTAGGTGAACGCGTCCACACAGACCGGACCGAAATAGCCTTCCCGACCCAGGCTCCGGGCGATCGGGGCGGCGAACGACGCCAGCTCGTCGAAGTGAGGGATGTCGCCGCCCCCCGGAAGGAAGACGGCGCCGACGAGTGCGCCGTCTGCCGTGCATACCGTTTCGTGGAGCCGGAGCGATTCGGGCGTGAACGGAACGTCGAACACCATTGAGCTGTCCCGTTCGCGGTCAAGCCAGGGCTCAACGACGATCCGATCATTCTCGGCGAACAACGCCTTGACGAAGCGACGGTCGGCGTCGGAGAGACCGTGCAA
This sequence comes from Actinomycetes bacterium, assembly GCA_030598925.1. Lineage (GTDB taxonomy): Bacteria > Actinomycetota > Thermoleophilia > Gaiellales > Gaiellaceae > JAUVPB01. The sequence continues at coordinate 1,604 of JAUVPB010000234.1, read as the reverse complement.
GCCGAGACGCCGGTTGCCCAGCCCCGAATTTCCGTAGTCGGCCTTGACGATCCACCCGTGGCTCGGCGACGGGCGCGAAAGAAAGAGCTCCAGCTCCGAAGCCCTCGCGAGCGTCGCGCCTTGCGGGGAATCGGAGTCGATGCTCGCTTCCAGCTCCCGTGCGAAGCTACGATCGTTGACCCGGCGGACGACCCGCAGGTCGGGGTGCTCGGCGGCGTGGAGCCGATCGCGGTTCAGTTCGATCGCCTCGCGGTTCCAACCGAACGGTCGCAGCTCCGAATCCGCGTCCAATACCGGGTGCGCGAAAAGCCGCGGCACCGGGATGCCGCAACCCGCGAGATACTCGATGAACGCATCGGGCACGTCGACGCGAACGAGCACAGCGTCGTTCGCGGACGCCGCCAAGAGACCCTGGATCGACAACTCGCGCACCTGACGATCGAGCCTCGCCGAGACGTCCCGCGCCCGCGGACGAAGGCTCAGATCGAAATCCGCATTCAAGTAGTGCGCTCGTCGAAGCGTGCTCAACCCCGCGATTATCGCCCACGGGGCCCAGGCGCTCAGTACCAGGCCGCGGCCACACTTTCCACCGTCAGACTCGGCTGACCCTCCTCCGGATAGGTGACCGTCCATGTCTTGTGAGACCGATCGGGATCACCGGAAAACGAAGGTTGCGCCCCCAAGCTAACGCGCGACCCCGGGGGGCGAACGGGGGACAAGCATCCGCTCCATGCTCAGGCGACCCCGGTGTCTCCCGGCGCCAGCTGACCGAACGGGGCCTGGCCGGTTCGTGCCCTGGGCGGTGCGCCGGGGCGGCCGCCTTGGCGGACGGCCTCTCTTGGAGTCCCATGGTGCCCAAATGGCGCCCTTGTGGTGGCCTGATGGTGACTCAATGGGAGCGAGACGGCGTGGCGAATATTGTTCATGTCCATGCGTTTCGCCATGTTTCCTCGCAGTCGAGGGTGGTGGAATCAGGGTACGTGAGCGGTCTGCCGCACGCGACCGCTCGAGCCCGCTACTCGTCGTCGAGCTCTGTCGCGTCGAAGGTGTCCTTGAGGAGAGCGACGAAGTCGTCGACGGGGTCGCCCGCGACGGCTACCTCTTCGGGCTCGGAGCTATCCACGGTCACCTCGACCGCCTCCGGTGCCGCGTCAGCTGAGTCCGTCGTCTCCGGAGGGGCTGGAGGGGCCGGGCTCGCATTGTCCTGGGCGAGGCGATACTCGAGCCGTAGCGGCCGGCCGACGACGTCCTTGAGCACGCGGCCGACGAGACCAGCGTGCTTCGTCTCCTCTGCGAGCTTCAGGTGGAAGGACGCCGACGTCGGAAACTCCAGCGTCAGCGTGTCGTCCTGCAGGTCGACGATCTGTGTCTCGGTAAAGACGGAGCCCGTCGGTATCGATCGTTCGCGGACGGCCGGAATGATCGTCTGGTGCCAGAGCTGCTTGAGCTCATTCAGCTCGATGGCGGGCCCGACGTCGGAGGTGCGGCTCGGCGCGACCGACGCCGCGGGGCCGGGCTCGACCGACGTCGGTTCGACAGCCTCGAGGTCGCTGGCCGGCTGACCGTCGGTCTCAGCCCCGGCTGCTGGCGGGTCCGCGGTCGTC
>JAUVPB010000250.1 GCA_030598925.1 Actinomycetes bacterium | reverse complement strand
GCGAGACGCTTGACACCCGTCGTCGTCTCCTCGGTAACCCCCTTGATCTGAGCAGCGCGGGTTGAGTACCAGGCAGGGTCGGTCTCGAGCTGCGTCTTGATCGAGGCGAACAGATACTCCTCTTCCTCGCTCGACGGGTTCTCAAGAACGGATGGATCCGTCTCGGCCTGCGCTCCGAGATGCAACAGGAGCGTCGCGTCGCCGCCATCGTCGAGGATCATGTTCGCGTACTGCCCGTCCGGCCAATCGAACACTCGATTCGTGTAATCCCAGTAGTCCGCGAGCGTCTCGCCCTTGACGGCGAACACAGGCGTCCCGCCGGCGGCGATCGCTGCGGCGGCATGATCCTGGGTCGAGAAGATGTTGCACGACGCCCAGCGGACATCGGCGCCCAGCGACTGAAGGGTCTCGATCAGGACGGCCGTCTGAATCGTCATGTGTAGCGAGCCGGCGATACGTGCGCCAGCAAGCGGCTGTGAGCTCGCGTACTCCTCACGGATGGCCATGAGGCCAGGCATCTCCGTCTCGGCGATGCTCATCTCCTTGCGACCCCAATCGGCCAGACCAGGGTCAGCGACAACGTGGTCAGCTGTGCGGTGCTGAACGGATGTGGCGCTCATCTCGCGCCCTCCTCTCATCAGGAAGCTCGCGAGCGTCGTTACTCCGAAACCGACCGGGGCCGGAGCTTCGAGCCTGGCGAGGTTCGTACCCTCGTCGCAACGCTCCTCGAAGCTTCTACAAACTATACCGCGACGTTTCGACGGGAACATTTGGTCTGCACGACGACGCTTAACGGTTTCTGACGTCTGCGTCGACGGACGCCCGCCGCGGCTAGCTTGACTGCATGGGCTTCGTCTCGCTACGCGGTCAGCTTCCCGCCCTCGCGCTCGTCACGGCGCTGGCACTGAGCGCCTGCTCCGGCGACTCGGACCCGCCGCCGCCGGCCGAGGCGGCGGCGCCACCCGCCGCCGCCGAGACCGAGCCCGCACCAGAGGCTCCGGCTTCGGAACCTGGCTCTACCGATGGGTCGGCTTCCGAGCCCGACAGCACGACCACGAGCACGGGCACGGGCACGGGCACGGGCACGAGCACGAGCACGAGCACGAGCGAGTATGGGCCGGGTCCGCCCGTACCTTCCGGGCCGATTGAGACGGCCGCAGCGGATGAGCTCGACGCGATGTTCGGCGACCTCTCGAACGCGATCGAGCCCGAGGCTCTCCGCCGGATCGGTGAATCAGGCGACCCTCGCCTCGCATGGCTCGTCAGCGATCTGCTTCGATTTATTGCCTCGAGCCGTGCGGTGACGGCCCTGTCCGAGACGTACGCGCTCCTCACGGGCACGACGCTCGATACGACCGGGGGCGCGGCCTGGACGGAGATGACAAACACGCTCATCGCCTGGGACATTCCAGCGCCGCCCGGCTACACCGACTACAAGCGGCAGCTCTACGCGTTCGTCGAGCCAGGCTGGGCGCCCTTCTTCGCCGACCCAGCAAGCGACATCGACTGGCGCCTCATCACGTGGGGCGGCGTCTTCATCGACGATCGCGAGTTGGGCGATCTCGCTGGTTGCGCCCGTGGCTGCATCCCTGCGCTCGACGACCCGACCGTAACGGGCGCCGGCGAAGGCGACTGGTACCCGGACGCCTCGACCGTGTTCGGGCTCGAGGTCGACGGCGAAGCTCGCGCCTATCCCAGGAACATGATGGAAGTACACGAGATGGTCAACGACACCATCGGCGGTCGGCGGATCGGCATGCCCTACTGCACCCTTTGCGGCTCGGCCCAGGCCTACTTCACCGACACATCCGATCAGGACGTCGTGCTCCGGACTTCGGGCCTGCTCTCCCGTTCCAACAAGGTGATGTACGACCTCGGCACGAAGTCGGTCTTCGACACGTTCACGGGACGGGCCCTCTCGGGGCCCCTGCGCGAACAAGGCGTGCAACTCCCGGAGTTGACGGTCATCACGGCAACGTGGGGTGAGTGGAAGGCCGCCCACCCGAACACGACGATCCTCGCGCAGGACGGTGGGGTCGGCCGGGTCTACGCGGCCGACCCGCTCGGTGGCCGCGATGATGCCGGCCCGATCTTCCCGATCGGCGACGCCGATCCGCGGCTCGCAGTGCACGACGCCGTCGTCGGTGTCATCCGGCCGGATGGACAGGCGGTGGCGTTTCCGGCGGGGCCAGCCCGACTCACGCTCGACGGCCGCGGCGACGTCGAGCACGCCGGCGTGCGTCTGCTCGCGGCCGGCGGTGGGCTCGTCGCGGAGACGGTCGCAGGCGAGTCACTCGTCAGCCATCAGTCGTTCTGGTTTGCGTGGAGCCAGTTCCATCCCGACACCGAACTCTGGCTCGGATCGGCCCCCTGACCACGCTCGACGCCGATCGTTCGTGACACGTGAACAGTGCCGGTCGAGCACGTCTGTGAGCGAGCGCCCAGGCGGTTGACAACGGCCGGTCAGGTATGCTTTCGTTTCTGAAGTCATAACGCGTTCATCAAGAGCGGTGGAGGGACAGGCCCTCTGAAGCCGCGGCAACCGTCGACACGTCGACAGGTGCCACTGCCTGACCGATGAGCAGCCAGAAACGGGACTCCGTTCGAGGCGCTCAACGAGCGCGTCTAGAAAAGGAGACCCAATGGCATCAGCAACGACCACCGCGCGTCTGAACGACGTCAAGCTCGAGGCCGTCGGCGAACTCGTGAGCGAGATCCTCGCGGATGACGAGAAGGCGCAAACGACCTGGTCGGCCAGCGTCGTGTGGAACGGCGGCTTTCGCTCGGAGGCGAAGGTCCGCGACTTTGACCCGATCACCTCGGATGAGCCGGAAGGTCTTGGCGGCGACGACACGGCGCCCAACCCAGTCGAGCAGTTGCTCGGCTCGCTCGGCAACTGCCTCGCGGTCGGCTACGCAGCAAACGCTACGACAGCCGGTGTCGAGATCAACGACCTGAGAATCGAACTCGAAGGCGATCTCGACCTCAAGACGTTCCTTGGCCTCGCGCAGGAGAACGCAGGCTACGAAGGCATTCGGGTGAAGGTGCACCTCGATACGGATGCCTCTGACGAGGCAGTCCGGGAGTTGCACGAGAAGGTCACCGGGACGTCGCCTGTCGGTCATACGCTTAGCCGTCCAATCCCAGTCAGCGTGGAGCTCGCCTAACGCTTAGTGGGCTCGGGCCGCCGACTGCGCCCACGCAGCGGGGGAAGGACGCGATCCTTCCCCCGCTGTTCTTGCGTCTCCGAGTGCCCCTCACTGGCGCCGCCTCGCGGGCGCTAGCACGGCATCCGTGCCATAGAGTGGCCGGCGGGAAAGGGAGCAACGGGCGAATGAGCGCATCCGACACACTCGAACTCCGGACAGGCGTCGAAGAGACCTACCCCGACGTCTACACGCCGCGAGCGCTCGCGGCCCTCAACGCCGTCGCGCCGCTGAACGGCGAACGCCTCGAGCTGATGAGCGCGCGAGCGCGCCGCAGGATCGAGCGGACACAGCAGCCCGAGCGGATCGGGTTCCTCGAGCCGACCGCGCGGATCCCGCGAACCAGCATCGTGGTCGAGGACGCACGCGCCGGCAATTTCGACGGCTGCCCGATTCCAGCCGACCTCGAGCGGCAATGGGTACAGGGCACGGGGCCCGCGGCCAAGCCTCGCGCAACCGTCGCGAGCGGCATCCGCAATGTGGCGTACGCCCTCCTCTCGGGAGCGGACGGGTGGATGTTCGACGGCGAGGACGCGCTCGGCCAGGTCTCGACGATGTCTCTCGACAACCAGCGCAACCTGAGACTGGCGATCGCGCGAGACTCGCTGTTCCTCGAGG
>JAUVPB010000244.1 GCA_030598925.1 Actinomycetes bacterium | reverse complement strand
GAGTCGCCGACTCCTGCGACACGCTGATCGAGCAGATCGGCGAGGCGCTCGACGAGGGCTTCCGGCGCGTGAAGCTGAAGTTCCGGCCGGGCTGGGACGTCGAGATGGTCGCTGCCGTTCGTTCGACGTTTCCCGATCTCGCCTGCCACGTCGACTGCAACTCCGGCTACACACTCGACGACCTGGAGCTGTTCAGGAAGCTCGACGGCTACGGCCTGGCCATGATCGAACAGCCGCTCGCCTTCGACGACCTCCTCGACCACGCGGAGCTCGCAAAGGCTGTCGAGACGCCCATCTGTCTCGACGAGACGATCGTTTCGACCGACCGGGCACGGCACGCGATCGAGCTCGGCTCGTGCTCGTGGATGAACATCAAGCACGGGCGTGTCGGCGGCATTACGAATGCGATCGCGATCAACGAGCTGTGTCGTGATGCCGGAATCCAGTGCTGGGTGGGCTCGATGCTCGAGAGCGCGGTGGGCTCGGCATTGAGCGTGGCGATCGCGTCGCGCGAGCATATTCACTACCCCGCAGACGTCTTCACGACCGAACGCCACTACCGTCAGGACCTCGCGACGCCGGAGGTCGAGTTCGTCCGTGGTGACGACGGCGGCGTCTTCGCTGTGGCCGCCGATGTCCCCGGTATTGCGCCGGAGCCGCACCCGGAGCGACTCGAGGCTGCGACGGTCGCTCAGGCCCGGCTCCTCGCTCCCTGACCCGAGCGGTCGACCCTTAGATCAACCCACCGGCCGCCGCGGCGCGCGCTGCCGGCGGGAGCGCAGGCTGCTCGTTCGGGAGCGTCCATCTGTTGCCCCGAGGGGTTGATACTGCCCATCCGTCATCACGATGTAGTCCGAGCAGCGCGTCTCGATCTGGCCGTCGGCGAACTGGTCGTGGTACAGCTTCCGGTAGGCGCCGTCTCGGGTGAGCAGGGCCTCGTGCGACCCGCTCTCGACGATCCGCCCCTTGTCGACGACGTGGATGGTGTCGGCTGCCTGGATGGTCGAGAGCCGGTGAGCCACAGCCAGCGTGGTCCGCCCGCTGACGAGCTCGGCGAGCGCGGCCTGGATCTGGCGCTCCGAGGCGCTGTCGAGGGCCGACGTTGCCTCGTCGAGGACGAGGACACGCGGATCGTGAAGGATGACGCGCGCGATGGCAATGCGCTGCTTTTCGCCGCCCGACAGCCGGAATCCCCGCTCGCCCACGAGAGTGTCGTAGCCGTCGTCGAACTCAATGATGCGGTCGTGGATTGCCGCCGCAGTCGCTGCCGCTTCGATCTCCGCGTCGGTAGCCGCCGGGCCTCCGTACGCGATGTTGGCTCGGAGCGTGTCTGCGAACAGGTAGCTCTCCTGCGTGACGAGACCAACGACAGAGGCGATCGACGCGAAGCTGAGCTGCTTCAGATCGATGCCGTCGAGCGTGATCGAGCCCTCCGTGGGGTCGTAGAGTCGCGGTACGAGATTCAGGATCGTCGACTTGCCCGCTCCAGAGCTTCCCACGAACGCGATCAGCTCCCCAGGGGACGCCGTGAACTCGATCCCATCGAGCGCCTTGCTCGTGACATCCTCGACTCCCGGGTACCCGAAATGAACGTCGTTGAAGGCCAACTCGCCTCTGGCGGTGTCAGGCGACAGGACGATCGGGTCGTCGCTCTCGATCACTTCGGGGGTGGCGTCGAGGTACTCGAAGATTCGCTCGAACATCGCCTGCGACGACTGGAACTCGACGAACGTCTCGAGGAGTCGCGCGACCGGGAACAGAAGCCGGTTCTGAAGCGTCGTGAACGCAACGATGGTCCCGGCTGTGATCGACGTGCCTCCGTCGATCAGCAGGCCGGCGGCCAGGTACACGAGCACGGGGGTCGCTCCGAGAAACGCTTGCACGATCGTGAAGAACGCCTGCCCGATCACCTGCTGGCGCGTTGTAATGTCGGCAAGGCGAACGTTGGCGTCCTCGAATCGTTCGACCTCCTGCTGCTGCTGGCCGAACAGTCGGGCCAGTGTGAAGCCGGACACGCTCAGCGTCTCCTGTGTGACGATGTTCATCTCCGCTGTCGCCACCTGAGCCTGTTTCGTCAATCGTCGGCGTCGCCTACCGATGAATCGCGTCGCCCACCAGAACAGCGGCAGCGTGGCGAGCGCGAGGATCGTCAACTGCCAGGAGAGGATCAGCATGGCGATGACGGCGGCTGTGAAGGTGACGCTGTTCGAGAGGATCGACGACAGCGTTGAGCTGACCGCCGTCTGCACACCCCCGACGTCGTTCGAGATTCGTGACTGAAGGTCGCCCGTGCGAGCCGTTGCGTAGAACGAGAGGGACAGACTGTGGAGATGCCGGTAGACGCGATCGCGAAGGTCCCGCAACACGCGCTGGCCCAGACCGTTCGAGAGGAACGTCTGGTACACGCCGAGCGCCGCGCCGGCAACGGCGATTGCGAGCATTACGAGCGACAGCGTCACCAGCAGCGAGACGTCGGGGCCGCCCCCGTCGCTCGGGAAGAGCGCGTCGTCGAACACGACCTTGATCAGGAGCGGATTGACCACCCCGAGGATCGCGCCTGCCAGCACGACCACGACAAGGGTCGCGACCCAGCCTCGGTGGGCCGCAAACAGGGCCCACACGCGGCGCCAGCTAAAACCGCTGGCGTCGCGAGCTTTCGCTCGTGCGACTCTCAGCGTGAACCGACCATCAGCTCGACGAGGTAGTCGAACCACCCGGCCGCCGTCTCGGCTGCGTTCCGATGGAGAGAAGCTGCGTCTCGTCCCAGCTGGGCGATGTCGCGATAGCCGAGCCGGTCGGCAGCTCGTGAGAGGATCGCGAACGTCGCGAGCTCGCTGTGCTCCGTCACGTACCAGTCTTTCAGGTTGTGGGGCGACGCTTCATCGCGCAGCGATCCCGTGAATCCTTTGATCGTCGCTGCGAGTACGGCCTGCCGCTCCTTGCGGGCCGAGGTCCGGCGTCCGAGCGTGACGAGAGCCGCCTCGAGGCGAGCTCGTATCCGCGCGGTCTCGTCGCGGTGGCTCTCGAGTGCCGTGCGCAACTCGGGGTCCGGAGCGCTCTCGGCGAGCGACGTCAGGGTCTCGATTGCCTGTGTCTCGAGCGCGTGCGCGTCCTCGAGCGCTGCAACGAGTCGCTTTGTACGGGCCGCTGTTGCCAACCCAACCTCCTGTTCAGCTTTGTGCTGCCTACGAGTTTCGACCTCTGAGATCGTAGACGGAGCGAGGGCACGAACCCTCGTTCCCTGCCCACGACTCATTTGACCGTGGCCCGTCGGTAGCTGTAGACGGAGAGCCCACCGAATACGGCGATGATGCCGGCGGTCCAGGCGAGCGCAAGCCAGACGTCGTTTCCGGCCGGCAAGCCGAGGAACAGCGCTCGTGTCGCATCGACCATGTATGTGATCGGGTTGGTCTCGGCGAACGTCTGCAGCCAGCTTGGCATCGTCTCGACCGGGACGAACGCTGACGACGCAAAGGTCAGCGGCAGAATCACGATGAAGCCGTACGCGTTGGAGGCCTCGGGCGAAGACGCCGTGAGGCCCAGGAACGCGAACACCCAGGAGAACGCATAGCCGAAGACTAGGAGGAGCCCGATTCCGGCGACGATCTCGTGCAGTTCGCCGCCGAACCTGAATCCGACCGCGACGCCGACGCCGATCATCACTCCGATCTGCACGACGTTCGTGGCGACGTCGGACAGGGTTCGTCCGGTCAGTACAGCGCTCTGCGACATCGGCAGTGACCGGAAGCGATCGATCAGGCCTCGCTTCAGATCCTCGGCGAGGCCGAGCGCCGTAACGAAGCCGCCGAACGCCATGCTCTGGACGATGATTCCGGGTATCAGGAAATCGACGTAATCGAGCCCGGGCGTCTGGATCGCGCCGCCGAACACGTAGACGAAGAGCAGCACGAACATCACCGGTTGCACGGTGAATCCGAGCAACAGGTC
>JAUVPB010000079.1 GCA_030598925.1 Actinomycetes bacterium | reverse complement strand
TGCCTGACCAGGTCAGGGCATGCGCAGCGTTCAAGACGGCCGTATGCCTGTCCGATCCGCGGGAGCGGGGCCGTCGAGCGATTCTCAACCTTGGGCATACCTTCGCTCACGGGCTAGAGGCAGCGGGTGGTTACGCGGGCCCGACGCACGGTCAGGCGGTTGCGCTCGGACTACGCGCTGCGCTTCGGCTGTCCATCGATGAGCTCGGGCTCGATCCAGGCGTGCTGGAGCGGCTCGAGAGGGAGTTGCCGGCCGAGCCCGTCAGCGTCGACGCCGATACGGCGTGGGCCGCGATGGCGCTCGACAAGAAGGCGAAACGAGGATCCCTGCGGCTCGTTCTCCTCAAGGCGATGGGCAAGCCCGTCTATGGCGTTGAGCTGCCGTCCGCGCAGGTCCGAGCAGCTCTCGAGAGCGTGATCGCGGCCTAGGCGGTCGGCGACCGAGCTGCCGGGCGCCGAGGCTCCGGGGCGCGCGGACACATCTCGTCGTCACGCCTAGACTGCAGCGATGCAGATCGGCGTGTTCAACGGCGTGAATCTCGACGTGCTCGGCGACCGAGATCCCGAGATCTATGGCGGGATCTCCTACAACGAGCTCGAGACACGCATCTACGCCTGGGCCGCCGAGCTCGGGTGCTCAGCTCGCTGTAGCCAGACGAATCACGAGGGCGAGATCATCGACAGTCTTCACGAAGCTCGGGCCTGGGCGAACGGCGTCGTCATCAACCCAGGGGCGTGGACGCACTACAGCTACGCCATTCATGATGCGCTTGAGCTGTTCGATGTCCCGGTCGTCGAGGTACACCTCTCCGACATCAGCGGCCGCGAAGATTGGCGCAAGCGTTCCGTGATCGAAGCGGTCGTGACGCACCGTGTCATTGGGGAGGGTCCGGCCGGGTACCGCCGGGCGCTCGCGTTGCTCACGGATACGGAGTGAGTGACCGGATCAGTCAGGTGAACGGGTGGCTCGACGGCCACCAGGCCAAGGCGTTCCTGGTCACCGCGTCCGTCAACGTCGAATATCTGAGCGGGTTCTCCAGCTCCAGCGCGGCGCTGCTGATCGGTGGCGACACGGTTCACCTCTTCACGGACGGCCGTTACGCCGACGCTGCCCAGGGTGCCGATGGAGTCGAGCCGGTCATCCTGGAACGTAACCTGGCAGCCGAGCTGGGCCGCGTGCTTGCCGACTACACGGAGGGACCCGTCGCCTTCGAGGCCGGGCGTATCTCGTTTTCGGCGCACGAGAGCGTCTCGACGAGCGCGGTGGAGCTCGTTCCCGCAGCCGGCGTGATCGAGCGCATTCGTGCGGTGAAAGATGCAGGTGAGCTCGCGGCCATCAGCGCTGCCGCGACCGTTCTCTCGACCGCGCTCGAGCGTGTTCCAGAGCTGCGGCCCCTGGGCCGAACCGAGCGTGAACTGGCATGGCTGCTCGAGCGTACGATGCGAGAGGAGCTTGGAGCCGCGTCGCTCTCGTTCCCGACCATCGTCGCGAGTGGGCCCAACTCCAGTAGGCCACACCACGTGCCAGGGGACCGTGTGATCGCGCCCGACGAGATCTTGCTTATCGACAGTGGCTGTGTCGTGGACGGGTACTGCTCCGACTGCACGCGCACATTCGCAACCGGCACCTTGCCTGTGGAGCTCGTGGCCGCGTACGGCGCATGCCTCGACATCCAGAAACGAGCCGTGGGCGAGGTGCGAGAAGGCGCGAACACGAAGGTCCTCGACGAGCAGCATCGTGAGGCTCTCGCGTCGCACGGCTACAGCGCGCAGCACAGTCTCGGTCATGGCGTGGGGCTCGAGATCCATGAGGAGCCGCGCCTCGCGCGAACGGTAGACGCGTCGCTCGAGACAGGGCAGGTCGTCACAGTCGAACCGGGCGTTTACCTATCCAACCTTGGTGGAATCCGGATCGAAGATATGGTCGCCGTAGCGTCTGCTGGTGGCGACGTACTCACGGCCGTCACCAAGGAGCTTGTCAGCGTTGCGTAACTCATCACGGCCGCCCCTCGCTCGTGCTGCTGCCGCGCCTGAGTAACATTCGGCGTCATGGCGGAAACGATCACGACGAGCCAGTTCAAGAACGGCATGCACATCGAGCTCGACGCGCACGTCTGGCGGATTCTCGATTTTCAGCACGTTAAGCCCGGCAAGGGCGGGGCGTTCGTGCGCACGAAGCTCCGGAATATCGGCACCGGAGCGGTCGTTGACCGCACGTTCCGAGCGGGCGAGAAGATGCCGCGTGTCCACACGGAGACCAAGAACGTTCAGTATCTCTACGACCAGGCCGACGAGGTCGTATTTATGGAGGAAGAAACGTTTGAGCAGGTGACGTTCGCGCGCTCCGACGTTGCAGACGAGCTCGAGTTCCTCCTTCCCTCGTCGACGGCACAGATGCTCACCGTCGACGGCCGGCCCTCCGGCGTTCAGGCGCCCACGACCGTCGAGCTCGCGGTCACGGAGACCGAACCTGGCGTCAAGGGCGATACGGTGTCGAACGTGACCAAGCCCGCAACGCTCGAAACCGGGGCCGTTGTCCAGGTTCCGCTGTTCGTCAACGAAGGCGACCGGATCAAGGTCGACACGCGAGAGCGCCGCTACATCTCACGGGTCTGACCCGGCGCGAGCCCCGGATGCCGAGCATCGTCGACACGTCAGTTCGTCTCTTGACGCAGGAGCCGCTCGCCGGCCGCATCTCGACGGCGCGTGTGCTCGAGCTGGCCGAGCTGCTCGACAACGCGGGCTTCGCAGCGCTCGAAATCTCCGGCGGCGGGTGTTTCGCGAGTTTCGTCGAGCGAGGGGTGGAGAGCCCGTGGGAGATCGTGCGTGCCGTTCGGGCTCGGTGTAAGTCGCCACTCGCGATGGCGCTGCGCGGCAGGTTCCTCGTGGGCTCACGTCCGGCGTCGCGCGAAGTGACGCACAAGTTCGTTGCCACAGCCGCTGCCAACGGGATCGACGCGTTCCGCATCCACGATCCGCTCAACGATCTGTCTAACCTGACCGACGCGGCCGACGCCATCCACGAAGCCGGGAAGAGGCTGGCGGTCGGGCTCGTGCACAACGCAAGCGAAGACGACGACGGGCGACATCTCGTCGAGCTCGTGAAGCGAATGCCCGAACTCCACGCAAGCAGCGTGGTGATTGACGATCCAGCAGGCGCGCTCGACGCCCACCGCGCTAGGAGCCTGGTCGAGAGCGTCCGGGAGGCATCCGGGCTCAACGTCGGGCTTTCTGCCCATGGTGCTGCCGGGCGCGCCCTTGCCGCGGCCGCAGAGGTCGCCCGCGGGGGTGGGGGACCGATCGGAGCCGCCCTCTACCCGATCGCGCTCTCCCTGTACCGGCCGTCCGCGGAAACGCTGGCGGAGACGATGGAAGGCCTGGACCTTCCAACCGGCGTCGATACAGGCGTTCTTTGGCAGGCCGTCGCCCTGATCGGCGACTCGCTCGACGATGTCGAAGCCACATCGCTCGCTCCAAGCGTTGCGGCGAAAGCAGCTCAACGCAAGACGCCTACGTGGCTCGTGGAACAGCTCGAGGGAGCGCTTCAGGTTCAGGGGCTGTCGGAACGACTCGACGACGTCCTCGACGAGCTCGATGACGTCTGTCGACTAGCGGGCGGGCCGCCATTGGTCGCTCCGATCGGCGAGATCATCGGCTCGCAGGCGCTGGTAAACGTGCTTTCGTCACAGCGATGGGCCGTTATCGTCGACGACTTCCCGTACCTCGTGCAGGGGGCGTTCGGCCAGCTTCCACGCCCGGTAGATCCCGCTCTGCTCCGCACCATCGAGCTTCGCGGAGCGGATGCACCGCCCCTGCCGACCGAGAGCCTGGAGGACGTGCGAGCCCAGAGCGACGGTATTGCCTCCAGCGACGAGGACGTCCTCCTGCTCGCGCTGTTCGGTGATCGCGCGCGCCCGTTGCTCGAGTCGATGCGCCAGCGAGGATCCGGCTCGGTTCCGCTCGAGGCTCAGGGCGTCGAGCGAGCAAGCGCATCGCGGATACGCGAGCTGATCGAGATCGTCGAGAGCTCCGGAATCGATGAGGTCACGGTCGAGGAAGATGACCTCAAGGTCACCGTGCGCAAGCGAGACACGGCGTCTGCTGCGGTGGTCGAGCCGCAGCCTGCCTCCGCGGCATCGAACGGGGATCCGGTTGGCGCTGTCTCGGACTCCGACCGTCTCGTCGTCGAGTCGCCGATGGTCGGCACGTTCTATCGCGCCTCCCAGCCTGGAGCACCACCGTTCGTTGAGGTCGGAGACACCGTTGAGACCGGACAGACGCTCTGCATCCTCGAGGCGATGAAGCTGATGAACGAGGTGAAGGCGGAGCGCGACGTGATCGTTCGGAAGGTGTGCGTCGAGAACGCCGAGCCGGTCGAGTACGGGCAGCGCCTGTTCGAGCTCGAAATACTGGGCGATCGACCGCCCGACGCGGTCGCGTGACGGTCACTCGCGTGCTCGTCGCGAACCGCGGCGAGGTCGCGGTACGCGTGTTGCGCGCTTGCCAGGAACTCGGTGTCGAAGGGGTCGCCGTCTACTCGACCGCGGATGCTGAGAGCGGTCACGTCGACCTCGCTGACCGCGCAGTGTGCATCGGACCTCCGCCGGCAGCGAAGAGCTACCTGGACATCCCGGCATTGATCGCCGCCGCTACCACGACGGGCTGTAACGCAGTGCATCCTGGCTGGGGTTTCCTCGCCGAGAACAGCGGGTTCGCACGAGCTTGCGAGGACAACGACATTATCTTCATCGGACCACGTCCAGACACAATCGATCTGATGGGCGACAAGATCAGCGCTCGCACCGCGATGAGCGAAGCCGGAGTGGCTGGAGTGCCTGGCTCAGACGGGCCCGTGGGGCTCGCGGAGGCGACGCAGAGCGCCGAAGCCGTTGGGTACCCCGTGCTCCTCAAGGCATCTGCGGGCGGTGGTGGCACGGGAATGCGTCTGGTCGCCGGATCCGAGGATCTGACCCGAGCTTTCGAGGCCGCGGCCGTCGAAGCTCGCGCTGCGTTCGGCAATGACGAGCTCTATCTGGAGAAGGCCCTGACCAGCGCTCGGCACGTGGAGATTCAGGTCTTGTGCGACGGCCTCGGCGGAGTTCTCATTGCGGGCGAACGAGAATGTTCAGTACAGCGTCGACATCAGAAGGTGATCGAAGAGGCACCGTCGCCCGCCGTGTCGGACGAGCTGCGCGCCGCGATGACCGACACCGCCGAACGAGCCTGCCGGGCGATCGACTACCGCGGCGCAGGGACGCTCGAGTTCCTCGTCGCGGATGGCCATTTCTACTTCATCGAGATGAACACGCGGCTTCAAGTCGAGCATCCAGTGACAGAGCTCGTCGCCGGGATCGACCTAGTCCAGGCGCAGATCGCGATCGCCGGCGGCGCAACCCTTGCAGAGTTGGCGCTCGACTCCCTGACGATGCGGGGTCACGCGATCGAAGTGAGGATCAACGCGGAAGATCCTGCCAACGACTTCATGCCTGCCCCGGGCGAGATCACGGAGTTCGTGCCGCCTCTCGGACCGGGCGTCCGGGTAGATACACACGTCTACGCGGGCTATGCGGTGCCGCCGTACTACGACTCGTTGCTTGCCAAGCTCATCGTGTGGGCTGAGGATCGACCCCGCTCGATCGAGCGCGCGCTGCGGGCGCTAGGAGAACTTCGCATCGAGGGTGTACCGACGACGCGCGAGCTCGCGATCGACATCCTCTCCCACAGCGCCTTCAGGGAAGGCGACTACACGACGACATTCCTCGAGGATGTCGTTGCTGAGCTGCCCACGCTCTCCCAGTCGTGAGCTCGCGGAAGGAGGCGCGTCGGACTGCGCTCACGCTCCTCTACCAGTGGGATCTCACCAGGCAGCCCCTCGCCTCGCTCTACGAAGGAGAGATCGACCCGTTCGCGATTGCGCTTGCCAACAAGGTCGTCGCGCGCGCCGACTCGCTCGACGAGCGGATCACGGAGGCCTCCAACGACTGGCCCGCGGATCGCCTCGGTGTGGTTGAGCGAGCCGCGCTTCGCATGGCGATCGTCGAGCTCGATGAAGGCGACGTGCCGCCTGAGGTCGCGATCAACGAGGCGGTTGCGCTTGCGAAACGGTTCGCGTCTCAGGAAGCCTCGAAGCTCGTCAACGGGATACTCGGGCGTGTTACTCAAGATTCCCCGAACACCTTGTAGGGTTGCGACGTGGATCCCGACGTAGCCGCCGTCGAGCGCGTACGCGCTCTCCTGGACAAGCTCGAGGAGACACGAGCGAGGCTCGAGGATGCCGACGGCGAAGAGGCCGTCGACGTCCTACGTGATCTCTCAGAGCTCGCCAAGGAGGTCCAGAACGAGATCGACCGCGCGCGCCGCTCGGGAGCGAATGCATAGCCCCGAGGAGCTTCGGCTCGGCGTCGAGACATACCTAAACGAGCTGGTCCTCACATCCGAGCTGGGTGAGCTCCGCGACGCGGTGCGCTACTCACTGCTCGGAGGCGGGAAGCGGATTCGACCGGTCCTCGCGCTCGCAACGGCCGAAGCACTCGAGGTCGACGTCGACCACATGCTGGCGGCCGCCTGTTCGCTTGAGTTCGTCCATACGTTCTCCCTGGTGCATGATGACCTGCCGGCGCTCGACGACGACGATCTCAGGCGAGGCCAGCCCAGCTGTCACTCCCGATTCGGCGAGGCCGTCGCGATACTCGCCGGCGACGCGCTGCTCGCCGAAGCGATGCGACTTGCGCTCTCGTATGAGGCACCGGCAGTTGCGCGAGAGCTCACGACGGCGACTCTCGGGATGATCGGGGGTCAGTACATCGATATCACCACCTCGGGCGACCGCGACGCCGACGGCCTCGTGGAGCTTCACCGGCTCAAGACGGGCAAGCTCCTTGCCGCGCCGGTCGGCTGCGCATTGGCCGTCGCAGGCGTGCCGGAGCGCGACCAGGGGCCCTGGCGCGAGTTCGCTACGGACCTCGGTCTCCTGTTCCAGATCATCGATGACGTACTCGACGCCACGGGCACTGCTGAGCAGCTGGGCAAGACGCCTGGGAAGGATGAGGCCGCGGGAAAGGTCACGTACGTGACGCTCCACGGCATCGAGCACGCGCGGTACCTCGCGGATGAGGTCCGCTCTCGCGTCGACGATCGCCTCGCAATTCTTCCCGCTGACACATCGGTGCTTGCGGAGATCGTCGCCACCATCCGCGAACGCCAGGCGTAGGAGCGCCGCGCGCGACGTGTGGCGAGCCGGGCGCCGACGTGGCACCTCGGTCGGCGGCGAACAGGAGTGTCACAACCCGCCGAGACTCGCCCACGTCGAGGTCAAGGACAGCCGCGCGAGAGCTCTTCGACTGCCTGCGGCAGCTACTCTTCGCGCCGTGAAGAAGAGGCTCGACGTCCTACTGGTCGAGCGCGGCCTCGCCGAATCACGGGCGAAGGCACAGGCACTCGTCCTTGCCGGCCGCGTTCCGGGCTATTCGAAGGCCGGCAGCCAGGTGCCGGCCGACGCGCGGCTCGAGATCACCGATACTTCACCGTACGTTTCGCGGGGAGGAGAGAAGCTCGCGGGCGCGCTCGACGCGTTCAAGCTCGATGTCCGCGATCTCTCGTGCGTCGACATCGGCGCTTCGACCGGCGGTTTCACAGATTGCCTGCTGCAGGCCGGCGTCGCCACCGTGACCGCCGTCGACGTTGGCTACGGACAACTCGACCCGCGGTTGGGAAACGATCCCCGCGTCCAAACGCTCGACCGAACGAACGCTCGGAGGCTCGATTGCAGTGAGCTGGCGCACAGGCCCGCGGTCATCACCTGTGACGTGTCGTTTATCAGCCTCCGTCTCGTGCTACCGCCGGTGATTGCGTGCGCCGCGACTGACTGGCGGGCGCTCGTGCTTGTCAAGCCGCAGTTCGAGGCTGGGCGAGCGCAGGTTGGAAAGGGCGGGATCGTTCGCGACCCGGCGACGCACCGGCGCGTGCTTGCCGAGGCGTGCGCGTGGTCGGAGGAGCAAGGTTGGCAGGTCTTGGGCCTGCAGGAGTCTCCGCTGCTCGGCGCCAAGGGTAACCGCGAGTTCTTCCTTCTCCTCGCTGAGCAAGGCGACTCCGATCGTGAGCGCGTCGACGTCGCCGAGGCGATTGAGAGAAGCGTGGGGGCGTGAGCGCAGAGGCTCGGGGTCAGAGGACTGTCCGCCGTGTCGGCGTGATTTCAGCCGGTCGAGCCGGTGTTGCAGAGGCGCCGCTCGAGCAGCTCGCACAGCACGCGGAGGCTATGGGTGTCGAGGTGCTCGAGATGGAAGCGCCGGGCGAACCGGGCTCCGATTCCGGCGTCGATCTCGCAGTGGCTCTGGGAGGTGACGGGACGATGCTTCGCGCACTCCATCGCTTCCTCGGCACGAATGTCCCCGTCCTCGGCGTGAACTTCGGCCGGATCGGCTTTCTGACGAGCATCCCCGGCGGCGAGCTCGACGCTGGGATTGGCCGAGCGCTTCGAGGTGACTTCGAGGTGGTCGAGCTCGCGACGATCGATGTAACGCTGGGCAAATCTCGGCACGCCGCGGTGAACGACGTCGTGGCCACGAGCTCCACGCCAGGCCGGATGATCGAGCTGAGCGCAACGCTCGGTGACGAAGAGCTGGGATCGACGGCGTGCGATGGCATGATCTGCTGCACGCCGTCGGGGTCGACTGCCTACAACCTGTCGAACGGTGGTCCGGTGATCATGCGCGGGCTCAATGCCATGGCGATCACGTATGTCGCGCCTCATTCCCTGCACGCAAGGCCGCTCGTGGTGCCCTCGGGCCTCGGCCTTCGTGTCTCGAATGAGACGCCGGGCGTTCCTGTCGCAGTGCTCGTCGACGGGCAGCCGATTGGTGAGCTGCAGGAGCGAGAAGCCCTATCGGTCGACGTCGGCGCTCAGCGTGCCCACCTCGCGCTTCTGCCGGATGTCACGTTCTTCAGTCGCTACCGCGAGGTGTTTCTCGGTGCTGTCTCGTCTTAGAGTCGAGAACCTCGTGCTCATCGGAGAGGCCGACCTCGAGCTTCCCGACGGTCTGATCGCGGTCACGGGCGAAACCGGGGCAGGCAAGACCATCTTCACCCAGGCGATCGGACTGCTCCTCGGGGCACCAGGAGATGCGGCCCTCGTCGGTCCGGCCGGGCCCGAGGCCTACGTGGAAGCGGAGCTCCGCGTACCGGAGCAGTTGCTCGCCGAGGACGAATTCTCTGCAATCGCGCAGCATCGACCCGCCGATGACCCGGCTATTGCGATCGCGCGCCGAGTGTTCCAGGACGGGCGAAGCCGGGCCTACGTGTGGGGACGCGCCGTGCCGCGCGCGGACGCGGCCGCGCTTGTCGAGCGGGTCGTTGCCATGTCAGGGCAGTTCGAGCAGCGACGGCTGGCGCGGGCGAGCCATCGGCTCTCACTCCTCGACGCGTTTGCGGGTGAGGCCCAGCTCCAGCGACTTCGAGCGACGACCGTCGCCTGGCGTGAGCTACGGGCCGCGACACGGGCGTACGAGGAGGCCATGGCGTCGACCGACGATCGCACGTCGCGCCGCACCGAGCTCGGGGCGCTGGTCGATGCGACTGAAGGGCTCGAGGGGGGCGTCGACGCGAGCCTTCGCGCCGAGCAGGAGCGTCTTCAGCACGCGACCGAGCTCGTCGAGGCGGCGGCAACCGCCGCCGAAGCGCTCTCGCCCGAAGGAGACGAGCCGGGCGCAGGCCCGGCGCTCGCGCGGGCCGAGTCGGCTCTCGCGGCCGTGGCGGGGATCGATCCAGACCTCGACGCGGCCCGCGCGGAGTTGGCCGCGGCGGAGATCGCCGTTCGGGAAGTCAGCCAGGAGCTGCGCGGGTTTCTCGCGACCGAACGTGGTGATCCCGGGCGGCTCGAGCAGGTTGGCGCCGAGCTCCAGCGGATTGCTGACGCCCTGAGACGGTTCGACACTGACAGCCTGGATGACCTCCTCGTCAGGGCTTCTGCCGCGAGGCAGGAGCTGGACGCCGAGGCCACAGGGGATCCGCTCGAGCGAGCCGAGGCCAGTCTCCAGGCGGCCGAGTCAGCGTACGCCGAGCTAGCGAACGGACTGCACGATGCCCGTTCCGCGGCCGCCAAGCCGTACGCGAAGGCGGCGAAGAGCGTGCTCGCGAGCCTCGGTCTTGGAAATGGCGAGCTCGTCGTTGAGCTCGCGCCACGGGACCCGGGGCCCACGGGCACCGACGAAGCAGCCTTCCTTATCCGAACGAACAAGGGGCTCCCGCTCGCGAGCGTCGCGGCGGCGGCGTCAGGGGGCGAGCTATCGCGAATCGCTCTCGCTCTGCGGGCGGTAGCGCACGAACACGGCGGCGAAGAGACCATCGTTTTCGACGAGATCGATGCCGGCGTCGGAGGAACGACTGCTCATGCCGTTGCAGGTGCGCTGAGCGATCTGGCACAGCGAGCTCAGGTGATCACGATCACTCATCTGCCGCAGATCGCGAGCGTAGCGACGACGCAGCTCCGCGTCACGAAGACCGGTGGGGATCCGGAACAGGCGCGGATCGATGTGCTCGACGAGGACGAGCGGCGTCAGGAACTCGAACGCATGCTGGGCGGCGCCGAGTTCGTCGAGGCGCTCACCGGCACCAGCGCGACGCCGACGTCCGGATAGCGCTCGCGCGAACCGTGAGGCGGTCTCGTGGACGGCACC
>JAUVPB010000268.1 GCA_030598925.1 Actinomycetes bacterium | reverse complement strand
GTACGAGAGCCTGCTCAAGACCCGGCGGCGGGAGCTGCACGAGGAGATCGCCGACGCGCTCGAGTCACGCTTCGGCGAAATCGTCGACGGCGAGCCCGAGTTGCTCGCGCACCACCGGACCGAGTCCGGCCAGCTCGACGAGGCCAGCGTCTACTGGTTGGCAGCCGGGCGTCGCGCGAGCGCGCGATCGGCCTACGGCGAAGCCATCGAGCAGCTCACGCGCGGCGTTGAGCTCGTGCGCTCGCTTGCGCCGACGGACGAGCGGCTCCGCCGTGAGCTCGACTTCCACCTCGCCCTCGGTCCCGTGCTGATGGCGACCGAGGGGCTCGCCGCGCCTCAGGCTGGGGAGACGTACGTTAGAGCCCGCGAGCTCTGCCGCGAGCTCGGCGATCAGGACTCCGCGTTCGATGCCACGTGGGGTCTATGGCTCGTGCACCAGCAGCGCGGCGAGCTTCGCGAAGCACAGGCGCTAGTCGAAGAGATACTCGCGCTGGTGGATCAGCAAAGCGACTCAGCCTTTCAGATACAGGCTCACCATGCGGCATGGACGACGAAGTTGTTCACGGGCGACCTCCTGGAGTGTCGACAACACGCGCTGAGTGCTGTCGATCTCTACGACATCGACAAGCACCGTACGCACGCAGTTCTGTACGGAGGCCACGACCCGCTCACATGTGCTCACACGACGCTGTCCGAGGCGGTCTGTCTGCTGGGTTACCCAGATCTAGCGCTCGAGCACGCCATGTCGGCCGTGGAGCACGCTGCAACGCTGGCGCATCCGTTCAGCGCTTCGATGGCTCACTACTTCGTCGCGCAATTGCACCAGAATCGACTCGAGCCCGGACCGACTCTTGAATGGGCCCGGAGATCTGCAGCGCTCGGCGCCGACCACGGCTTCAAGCACTTCCTCGCCAGGGCGAGGATCCTTGTCGGCTGGGCAATGTCCATGGAGGACGATGTCGAGGGCGGTATCGCGGAGATCGAGTCGGGTCTCGAGGCGCTCGCCGAAACGGGTTCAGGAATGCGACTCTCGTACTACCTTGCCTTGCTGGCGGAGGCGTTGGGCCGTGCGGGGCGAACTGATTCTGCGATCGAAACCGTTGAAACCGCACTGCACGCAGCGCAGGAGACAGGAGAGCAACGCTGGGCAGCGGAAACCCACCGCCTTCGCGGGATCCTGCTCCTAGACCGCAGCCCGAATGAGACGAGCCTTGCCGAGACGAGTCTTGTCCAGGCCATCTCGCTTGCGCGATCCCAGGGCGCGCGGCTGATCGAACTTCGAGCAAGCCTGGACCTGTCCCGTTGTCGCGGCGACGCCGAGATGCTGCGGACCGACGTTCGGCGTCTGTACGAATCGTTCGACGAGGGCCTCGCGACGCCTGATCTTGTCTCGGTCCGGGCGGCTCTCGCAGCGCCCGATGCGCCATGTAACGACGTCTGACACCCGCGGCCGGAATCGAACCAGCGACACGCAGTTTAGGAACCGCTGACACGCAACTCTCGCATCCAGGCCACGCGACCCCCGGCCCAGCGTTTGCGCGCCTGGCTGACGTCTACTCGCGACGGGAGTTGCGCAATGCCGCGGTCGCCTCGCCGTCGACGCTCATGGAGCCCCGATCGATGACCACGCCGTAGTCGCGCTCGGCCAGCTCGAGCGTCGTGAAGTCGTCTAGCACATCCGAGAGCACAAGCTCCGGATCGCGTTCGAGCGGGTCACCGAAGCCGCCGGAGCTCGGCACGGTGATCTGGATCACGTTTCCGGCATCGAAGGGGAGCCCTGTGAACTTCGAGGGCCAGAGCACCTCGTCGGGCTCTCCTGGATTGACGATCGTCGAGGCGTTGAGGCCGTCCTGACCGCCGAAGCTGCCCCACGGCGGATCCGAGTCGTGGCGCTCTCCCTCACAGGTCACGATCGTGTCGACGAGAAAGCGGTTCTTGCGCACGACGCCGATGCCACCCCTCCACTCGCCGGCGGCACACGGCTCGTCGCGTAGCTCGTACCGCTCCGTCCGCATGGGGAAGCGCCACTCGAGCTCCTCGATGGGATTGTTTCGCGTGTTGGCGATCAGGCTGTCGATCGAGTCGAGCCCGTCACGATCGGTGCGGCCGCCGTACGAGCCCTCGTTCGCCTCGAGATACACCCAGTACTCCCCCTCCTCGGTGTCGAAGCCCGAGTAGGCCATGAAGTGGAGGTGCGCGGAGTTGCCGGCCGTCACCTTCTCGGGAATCGCCGGCGCCAGCGCCTTGAGCACCAGGTCGATGGCGCGTTGCAGCTGCGAGCCGCGCGTGAACGTCGCCCGCGGGAAGTTCGGGTTGAAGATCGACCCCTTGGGCGCGATCACGTTGACCGGCTTGAACATGCCCTCGTTCTGGGGCACGTAGACCGGGTAGGTGGCCTCGTCGAGGAAGATCATCCGGGTGATCAGGTTCATGAATGCGACGGTGCTGCCCTCGTACGGACAGTTGAAGCCCGTCGGCACCTCGTCGCTCGAGCCCGTGAGATCGACGGTGAGCTCGTCGCCCTCGATGATCACCTTCACCTTGATCGGCAGCCTGACGCCGCGGTTGCGTCCATCGTCGTCGAGCCAGCCGACCGGAGCCTCGTACTCGCCGTCCGGGACCTTTGCGATCTCCTGGCGGAGCATGCGCTCGGAGTACGCGATCCAGCCATTCGCGGCCTCGAGAACGGTCTCGGTTCCATAGCGACGAAGCAGCTCGAGGTAGCGGGTCCGCGCGCGCTCGGCGGACGCGATCATCGCCTCGATGTCGCCGTGGTTGTGGGTCGGGGTTCGCGTGTTCTCGAGGATGTGCCGGTAGAGCCTCTCCTGACGGACGCCCTGCGAGACCAGCTTGACGGCGCGGTAGATGTTCCCCTCGGCCCAGATGTCGACGACGTCGGTGGCCAACCCCGGGTAGGCACCGCCGATGTCGGTCAGGTGCGCAGACGCGGCTGAGAAGCCGACGTGCTCGCCATCGAGGAAGATCGGGACGATGAGCGCGACGTCGGGGGAATGGCTCGCACCGAGATAGGGGTCGTTGTGAAGGATCACGTCGCCGTCGTGAACATCCTCGCCGAGCAGGCTCAGCGCCCCCCGAACAGCCTTGCCCATCGCAGCCATGAACAGCGGCGTCGTGTCCGACTCGGCGAGCATGTTGCCGTCCGCGTCGAAGATCCCGGCTCCGAGGTCCTCTGACTCACGGATGATCGACGAGAAGGACATGCGGTAGAGGACGCTCGCCATCTCCTTGCCGATCGAGGCGAGCGCGCCGCCGATGACGCGCATGAGGATCGGCGTCGCCAGGCCTGCGCTCTGCTCGCCAGCCGCGCGCACCGTCTCGTCGCAGACGATGACGATGTTCCCGAAGCGGTCGATCTCAGCGCTGAAGCCAGGGGGCACGACGGTCGTCGAGTCGTACTGCTCGATCACGGCTGGTCCCTCGATCCGGTTGCCAGCCTGCAGCTTGTCGCGTTCGTAGAACGGTGTGTGGAGACGCTCGGGACGCCCCTCGACGTCGAAGACGACCTCGCCCTCGAAGCTCAGCGCCGGTGTTGG
>JAUVPB010000037.1 GCA_030598925.1 Actinomycetes bacterium | reverse complement strand
AGGAAGAGGAGTATCTGTTCGCCTCGATCAAGACGCAGCTCGAGACCGACCCTGCCTGGTACTCAACCCGCGCTGCTCAGATCAAGGGGGTTACCGAGGAGACGACGACGGGTGTCAAGCGTCTCGCAGAGATGGCCAAAGAAGGCTCGCTGCTCTTCCCGGCCATCAACGTCAACGACTCGGTGACGAAGAGCAAGTTCGACAATCTTTACGGCTGCCGCGAGTCGCTCATCGACGGCATCAAGCGCGCGACCGACGTCATGATCGCCGGCAAGATCGCCGTCGTGTGTGGCTACGGCGACGTGGGCAAGGGTTGCGCGCAGGCGCTGCGCTCGCTCTCAGCACAGGTGTGGGTCACGGAGATCGATCCGATCTGCGCGTTGCAGGCGGCCATGGAGGGGTTCCGCGTTGTCACGATGGAAGACGCAGCTGACAAAGCTGACATCTTCGTGACGGCGACGGGCAACCGAGATGTGATCGGCCACGACCACATGATTCGCATGAAGAACGAGGCGATCGTCTGCAACATCGGCCACTTCGACAACGAGATCGACATCGCGTCGGTCAAGCAGTACGAGTGGGAGAACATCAAGCCGCAGGTCGACCACATCATCTTCCCGGACGGAAAGAAGGTCACGCTGCTCGCCGAGGGACGCCTCGTCAACCTTGGGTGCGGAACGGGCCACCCGTCCTACGTCATGAGCTCGTCGTTCGCCAACCAGGTGATCGCGCAGATCGAGCTCTTCCAGAAGACCGAGGAGTACCCCGTTGGCGTGTACGTTCTGCCCAAGCACCTCGACGAGAAGGTGGCGCGGCTTCAGCTCGAGAAGCTGGATGTTGAGCTCACCGCACTCACGGACGAGCAAGCCAGCTACATCGGCGTCGACACGAGCGGGCCGTACAAGCCGGACGAGTACCGCTACTAGTCAGGCACGCCATCACCTCGCTCGAAAGGCGCGGGCTACGGGCTACACGAGAATAGTGCGGGGAGCGCGAGCAGACGAGGCCTGCGGCTGCATCATCCGCGACGTGCGCTCCCCGCACGCGTGAGCATAGTGTGAGGTGTTCAGGGGCGCGGTACCGTGCCCCGCTGCCTGGCCCGACGCCGCGCGATTAGCGTTGGGAGATAGCTACGAGGCCGGGGCTGGCTCGAGAAAGACCGCGGTGGTCGCGGTGAAGCCGTGAAGGAAGTTCCGCGAGCCGACCGGCCCGATCTCGCCACCGCAGAACATGCCGGCCAGCGCATCGGCCGCGAGCGCCCCGGAGATAGCGCCCGCATCATGATCTGGAACGCCGAACATGTTGCGGCCTCGCCCGTTGCAGGTAAACAGCACGGCGCCGCTCACCGCGCGGCCGTCCTGCGCAACGCGCGAGATCACCGCTTCGAGATCTTCGCTTGCGGTCATCGCGTCGCGGACGTGAAAGCGGATGGTCTGGCCGACTCGCACCGACTCGCCGACGGCGATGGAGCCGCTGTCCTGATCGACGCCGAGCACGCCGCGCATCAAGAAGTCGCCTCGCTCGTAGGCGGGCTTGTTCTCGTCGATCACGAGGCCGGCGAGAATGCCCTGCGCGGCGAGTTTCTGCTCGCGCTCGCTCAACGCGCCGAACTCGTCCTGCAGCCGGTCCAGAGCGCGTTCACCGGCAAGCTCCTGAATGACGTTGCTCTCGGCGCTCGTGATCACGGCTTCCCGCCCGACAGGAGCGCACCCCTGGGAGACGGCTACGGCGACCGCGACGTTGCGGAGCACGACGCCGATCGCTCCTTCGTGCTTGACGTCGTCATCGAGGATCAGCGCCTGTGTCTCGGGCCGGCCCGCTCCGGTCGCGAGTCCGCCGACGATCGGGACACCCGGGTAGGCGTCATTGAGCAGCTTGAGTAGCCCATCCGTCGGGAAGCCGAATGGATCCGCGAGCAGGAAGGTGACTTCGGCTCCCTCGAGGTCGGGAATCTCGGCCGCGTCGATCCCGACGTCTGGCATCAGGGTCGTATGGAATGTCTCGATTTCGGCGCCGGGGAGTCTCGCGGCCCACACTGAGATGGCGGGTCCGCGTTCGAGTTCACGGTCGCCGCCGATTACGCCCTGGGAGACGCACCCGAGAATGTGACGTACGCCAAGCTGCTCGCGAAGAATCGCCGCTGCCGCCGCGGTTCGATCGAGATGCTCCGGCGTGAGGAACACGAACGCGAGGTCGACGTTCGACCCCAGCTTCGACCGCAGATCGGCTGCGAGCGCATGAGCCGCCTCCTCTGCGTCGTCCGCCACAGAGAGCGCAGAGACAATGCGTGGGCGGCGGTTCAAGTCGTTCAAGCCTGCTCCCCCCTGAACGCTTCGTCGCGCTTTCGGGTCTGCCAGCCAAGTAATCGCGAGACGGTGTTCGGCATGAGGCCGTAGAGCATCGCCGGCGGCGCGTAGATCTTTGGCAGGAACATCTCGCGGCGATTGCGCCGGACGATGCGGAGGATCGCGTCCGCCACTTGATCCTCGCTCAGCACGATGCGTCGCGAGATCGGGTTGCCGAGAAACCTGTCCTGCGGGAACCCCTCCGTCTCGGCAAACCCGGGCTTGAGCGTGTGCACGCGGATCCCCTTCGGGGCAAGCTCGGAGGCCATCGATCTCGAAAAGACGACCTGGGCGTGCTTGGAGGCCGTGTACGGACCGCCGGCGCCGCCTGCGATCACGCCGGCCACCGAGGCCACCGATACGACGTGAGACGGGGCCCCGGCCTCGAGGAGCGGCACCAGCGAGAGCAGCACCCACACGTTTCCGAGATAGTTCGTTCGCACGACCTGTTCGATGCGCTCGGGCTCGATGTCGAGGAATCCACCGCGTCCAGGCATGCCGGCGTTGTTCACGAGCAGCTGGATAGCGTCGTGTCGAGCAGCGATGCGCTCGGCCATCGCGTAGACGTCGTCACGCTCGGTGACGTCGCATACCTCGATCTCCCCGCCCGTCTCACGGGCAACCTCTTCGAGGCGATCCCGGCGCCGCGCAACGAGCACGCAGTACCAGCCTTGCTGAGCGAGCTTACGTGCGACGGCGGCGCCGAAGCCGCTGGAGGCGCCGGTGACGACGGCGACGCGTTTCGCGTTGATCTGCATTGGCGGGATGGTAGGCGCTCGCGTTCTCGCACCACGTCACTCCCATGCGAGGAGCGCGAGACCGGGGCTAGGCGGCGGCGAACGTTCGCAGTGTCGCTAGGTTGATCGCGACCGTGTCCTCGATGCGTTCCGCGTAGCCGCCCGCGAGCGTCGCGACGGCAGGAACGCCCGCCTCGAGGAGCGCCGAGCGTACGAGCTCGTCCCGGCGGGCCAGGCCTCGCTTCGTCAGGGCGAGACGCCCGAGGCGGTCGCGCTCGTACGGGTCGGCGCCGGCGAGGTAGAAGCACACATCGGGTCGCGAGCGTTCGAGGGCGAGCGGGAGCAGGCGCCCGAGCTCCTCGAGGTAGCGTCCGTCACCCGTCCCGTTCGGGAGATCACACTCCAGATCGCCGGGCACCCGATGAAACGGGTAGTTGCCGAAGCCGTTGATGGAGAACGTAAAGGCGGTCTCGTCGCCGTCGAGAGCGAAGTGCGTGCCGTCGCCCTGATGAACGTCGAGGTCCACCACAAGGGCCCGCTTGATCGAGCCCGCGCGATACGCCGCCCGGATCGCGACGACGACGTCGTTGAAGACGCAGAAGCCGCGGCCCGCATCGGGAAAGGCGTGATGCGTTCCGCCCCCGAGATTCGCCGCTACGCCGTCCTCCAGGGCTGCGTGAGTCGCCATGATCGTTGCGCCAACGGAACGGCGGGCACGCTCGACCAGCTCGACTGACCACGGGAGACCGAGAGCCAGCACATCGCGGCGGGGTAGGTCACCGGCCTCCATCGCCGCGACGTACGAGGAATCGTGCGCGAGTAAAAGCTCAGCAGCGGTAGCGGCCCGCGCGCCCTCGACCGAGATCGACGGCAGCTGCTCGGCTCCCTCGCGCACGAGCTTGTACTTCCCGAGCGGGAACTTGTGGCCCGTCGGAAGCGGGTAGGTGTAGACATCGTGCGCGAATGCCCGCATGGTCATGAGCTCGGTCCGCAGGCCCGCACGCGGGTTACGCGCCTCTGCTTCAGGCCACCCGCATCGGTCGCCTCGGCGACGAGTCGTACGCTGCCTCGCGTCTCGACCGGAACGTTCCAGCGAGCCTCGAACAGATCGCCGAACCGAGGCTTGCGATCGAGCCCGATCGCCGATCCTCCGGCATCGAAACGCACGCTCCGGATGCGCATCGGGCCGGCCGCTGTCACGGCGAGATCGACTCGCCCACCGGCGGGAACACAGCGCGTGGCGATCGGGAGGATCCAGCTGACGTGTGGCACCGACTCGTCGACCATGATCCGCGAGTCGAGCTGCGCCGTGTTGGTCAGGAGACCGGTGTCGTTCGCATAGACGTTCTTCGCCTCCTGGTGATCGCTCGCGCGAATCCTGATCCGGCTGATTCCTCGTGGGAGCCGCGGCAGGGCGCGCGGAATCCGGAACAGCGCGACGCCGTTGTCGTAGTCGTAGTGAGCCGCGGCGAGCTCGAGCCTGTTGTAGGTGAGCGTGAGGGTGAGCGGGTCAATGCCTGATTTCGCGTCGAGAGCTCGGACGGCGACGGTCCCGCGGCCGCGAGCGAGACGACGCGTCAGCAGCTCCAGGCGTGGCGGCTTGAGATCGTTGACCCAGCGTTGAATCCGGTAGGAGCCGCCGAGCTTGGTCCGCGTGAAAGCATCGATTCCGGAGTCGACCGCGACCCAATACCGCCCCGCCTTCGGGAACAGCACGGCAGCCGCTCCATCTCGCTTCCCGCTGCTGGGCAACGCACCGTTGCCTGTTACCGGCATCGCGGCCAGCCCGAGCACGGCGCTCTCGTCCGGCGCGCCCAGGATGAATGGGTCGACGACGACGCCAGGCCGATCGGGGATGACAGCGACGCCGGCATTGACCGCGGGTCGAGCGAGGTCGAACCGGAAGACCGCCTCGCCTCCCGTCTCGTTGAGCGCCATCGCGTCCGGTGATGCCGGGGGCCCGAACGGCGCTGTCGGGAAGCGGTACGCCTCGACGACGGACGCGGCGTCCGCCGTCGAGCCGCGCGCCCGCGCTCGTATCGTCGTGATGTGGAGCGACGCGAGCTTCGGGTTCGACACGTAGCCGTAGAAGGCCACGCTGCGGACCGTGGCACCGCGCGTGATCAGCAGGTGCCCTTCGACCGCTCCGCTCGGAGTGCCGGCCGGCACAGTCAGCGTGAGCCAGATGGTGGTAGAACCGCTGGCCGCGAGGGAGATCGCGGGCGGCGCATGAACCGAGACTCCGAGGGGAGCCTCCGCTACATCGACTGACGTCGCCCAGTCGCCGTCACCGCCTCCAGCATCGCTGAGAACGAGCTGCTTCGTCGTCGTGATGCTGACGCCAGGACGGAGTCGCGCGTCGCCGAACGAGATGCTGGCCGGCCGCGTGAAGAGAAACGGCGTGGCAGCTTGATCTGTCGCGAGTAGGCCCGCGCCTCCGTGTGTGGGCCGCGCCGGGCTGACTCGCGCGGTATCCGTCCACGCCGGGGTTGTCGTCGAGATCAGCGCCGATTTCAGTTGCCAGGGCTTCCAGTCGGGCTGCCGCTCCAGGAGAATCGCCGCCGCACCGGCGACGTGCGGCGCCGCCATGCTCGTTCCGCTCAGGGCTGCGAACGACGATCCGGTCAGCCCGGGGTTCGAAGCCGACAGGATGCTTACGCCGGGAGCGCTGAGGTCAGGCTTGAGGCGATGTCCGAACGCGGTCGGTCCGGCGCTCGAGAAGGACGCGATGACGCCCGCTCTGTCCGCGACCAGCGAAGCCGGACCACGTCCGAGCCGCGCCTCGACCGTCCCACCGCTGGCGAGGGCGTGCTCGACGAGGCGGCGCCCGTCGAGGTCGGAGATGACGACAAGGGGGAGCGAGAAGGTCAGGTCCGGCGCGAGTGGCTCGCCGGGCCGATTGTCGACGAGCACGACGCCGATGGCACCGGCGCGCCGAGCCCGGTCGACCTTGCTCGCTATCGTGCACACTCCGCGCGAGACGATAGCGAGCGTGCCTCGAAGCGACCGCGATGGAAGCTCGCTCGCGCGGTTGTTCGGGTTCCCGCGCGGTGAACAGAGGTGGGAGCGCACCGCGGGCCCGCGGAGTCCCTGGAGCGACTCGACGGCGAGCATGCGGACGGGAGCGCGCGTGAGCCGCCGTGGCAACGGAACGCCAACGCCCGTCGCGTACGGGACACCGCTCAGCTCGGCCGGCGCCCCGGCGTCGGTGAGCGAGAGCGCCGGCGCGAACAGTCGATCGCCGGTTACGGCGCCGACCGCGATCGCATCCGGCGCGACGGCCGGCGAGCTGACGCTGCCGGCTCCGAGCATGTCGCGTCGATTACCGGCCGAGACGACAACGAGCGCTCCGGCACGCGTCGCGTTGGTGACCGCCTCGACCAGAGCGTCGCGAGCGGGCTCGATCTCGAACGCGCCTCCCGAGAAGTTGATGACGTCCATCCCGTCGAGCACGGCGGCTTCGAATGCGGCGACGAGCTGCGAGGTCGTGGCGACGTTGCCGACCGGGGAGGGCTTGTTGAACACGCGGTAGTTCCCGAGGAAGGCTGCGGGTGCAACGCCGCGCAGCTGAGCGACGCGTGGATGGTCGAAGCCAGCTGCCGCCAAGGTCTCGACTCCCGCCGCGATGCCGGCGACATGACTACCGTGAAAGCTGGCGCTCCGATCGAATGGTCGTCGAGCCGCTGGCCCGGCCCCGGGCGCCGTGAAGCTTCGCGCGACGATGATCTTCGGGCTGGCATGCGCCTTGACGCCCTTCGGATAGCCCGACGGATACGTGAAGCCGTCCGGGTCAAACAGCGGGTTGCGCGCGTCGATGCCGTCGTCGACGATCGCGATCTTGACGCCGGCACCCGCGGCGCCTGTCGCCGCCTCGAGCGTGCCGGCGCCGATCACGTTGCGGCTTCGATCGACGTGCGGCCGGTAGGTGAGGCTTGGATACACCTCGCTGACAGTGGCGATCTCGTCCAGGCGGGCAAGGTCGGCGGCGGGAAGCTCGACGGCCAGGGCGTTGAGCAAGATCTGGTGTCGGGCGGTGACCTCGGCGCGCGGGATCGCGTCGGCGATCTCCAGCCGGGTGCTGAGCTGCTCCCGAGCGACGGCGTTCAATCTGCGTCGTGACTGGGGCGATCGCGTGTCGAGGCCAGGCGCGGAGGTCGTGGCGCGGGCTGGACCCAACCGCGCGAGCGGCTCGGTGCGCAGGCGCACGAGCACCGAGACCATGTCGGTCGCGCCGCGTGCGATGCGGCTCGCGCTCCGTGGCTCGCGGTCGCCGGTTGACGCTGAGGAGCCGCTCGCCGGCTCGACGGACAGGAACGCGCCGCTTGCCGGCGAGGAGAGTACGAGCGCCGCGGCGCACGCGAGGAGCACGAACGCGAGGCGCACCCGACCAACGCTACCAAGCGCAAACAGCGGGATCACCGCTGCGCGTGCGGAGCACCTAGACTGGCGCCTCGATGGCAGGGCTTCTCTCCGGCAAACGTGGTCTTGTGCTCGGCGTTGCGAACAAGCGATCGATCGCCTGGTCGATCGCGAGTCGGCTCGCCGAGGGCGGCGCGGAGCTCGCGTTCACGTTCCAGGGCGAGCGCATCGAGAAGGGCGTGCGCGATCTGGCCGCGACGGTCGGCAGTCCACTCGTGACGTCGTGCGACGTGCGCGACGATGCGGATGTCATTCGCGCCTTCGACGAGGTCGGCGAAGCGTTTGATGGCAAGCTCGATTTCGTCGTCCACTCGGTGGCTTTCGCGGCCGCCGAGGATCTCGAGGGCCGGTTCACGGATACGCCTCGTGACCGCTTCTGGCTCGCGGTCGACGTGAGCGCGTACTCGCTCGTCGCTTGCGCGCGTGCGGCCGAGCCACTGATGCGCGAGAACGGAGGGTCGATCGTCACGATGACCTACCTCGGCGGCGAGCGGGCGGTTCCCCGCTACAACGTGATGGGCGTGGCCAAGGCTGCACTCGACGCGTCGGTCCGCTACCTCGCGTGGGACCTCGGCGAGCACGACATTCGTGTCAACGCGATCTCAGCCGGGCCTGTACGAACGCTTGCCGCCAGGTCGATCCCGGGCTTCGGGACCATGGAGGAGATCGTTGGCCAGCGGGCACCGTTGCGGCGCCAGATCGACGGCGGTGACGTGGCGGGCGCGGCAGCCTACCTCCTCTCCGACGAGGCGAAGAACGTCACGGCGACCACGTTGTACGTCGACGCGGGCTTCCACTCGATGGGCATGTAGCGGCGCTGCTAGCGCCCTATTTTCACCGTCATCTCTCGAGCTGTCGCGCGAAGCCCTCTTGGGGGGGATAGCCGAGGCGTGGCCGCGATGGCACGTTCCGTCTGACTGCGCTCGCCCTCCCCGGGGGCGACGGAGAACATCTCAACTGCAACGGCCTACGCACTCATCGGCGGTCCGCAAGGCGGACCCTCTTACCCCTGCCGGCGCGAGCTCGGAATCAGTGCGCGCCGGGCTCGTCGTGCGCGTCGCGCAGCAGTTGGCGCGCGCGTCAGACGAGCAGGCAGTTGCTTCGGTCACTACACAGGAGCTGCTGCAGGTCGCGGGCACCAACGCGACCGCCGTCTACCTCACTCCCGCGGAGGCCGACGAGCCGGGCCTGCAGGCGCAGGCAGGCGCCGTCGCTCGTGCGGCATGGAGCCGCCCGCCGCCGCTCATCGGCCGTGTCGCCCGATCTGGTGCTCCGTCTCACGGAACGATCGCCGACGCCGCGTGGCTCAAGGCGGCAGGCGTCGCCGCCGAGGTTTTCTTCGCGACGCCCCTGGCCTCTCACGGTGCGCAGCTTGGCGTGCTGGTCGTCGCGTGTCAGCGCGCTTCGCAGCTCGACAGAACGGCTCTGAGCACGGTCGCCGATCTCGCCGGCGCTGCGCTCGCGACGCTACGGAGGCTGGCGGCGAGCGCGGACGAAGCCCGCCGCGACCCGTTGACGGGACTCCCGAACAAACGGGCGTTTCGGGAGCTCCTCGGGTCGGCGCTCGAGGCCGAGGCACCAGCGGACGCGTGCGTGTCGCTGGTCCTGTTCGACGTCGACGACTTCAAGCGCATCAACGACACTCACGGTCACCCGGCCGGCGATCGCGTGCTGCGTCAGGTGGCTCGTGTGGCACAGCGAGCGCTCCGGTCCGGGGAGGAGGCGTTCCGGGTCGGCGGCGAGGAGTTCGCGATCGTGGTGCTCGAGCCGATCGGTGTCGCAGCGCGGGTAGCCGAGCGCGTGCGGCAGGCGCTCGCCGAGAGTACTCGCGAGGCATTGCCGACGATCTCCGCGGGCGTGGCCGCAATGCCGAGCGGCGGAGCGGGCGTGGATGCGCTGCTGGCGACTGCCGACGCCGCGCTCTATGAGGCGAAACGAGCGGGAAAGAACCGCGTCGTCGTGTCTGGGAAGACACGCAAGTCGGCGGCAGGCGAGCAGTCCGGCGAGCGAGCTCAGTCAGAGTTGCGCTCGGTTGCCCTCATCGAGCTGCGAGACGTCACACGATCCTGGCTGCAGGCGGAGGACACGCGCACCAGAGACGGTGCGCTCGTGACCAGCTGCCGGTACATCGCGACGGCCGCAAACGCTACGGGCGCGACCATCTCGCTGATCGCAGGCTCACGGCTCGTAGCCGAAGCTCGCTGGTTCGATCCAGCTCTGGAGCGCCTTGCTTGTACGGCGGCGCCGATCCTCACTCGCGTCACCGAGGTGCCGTTGCCGGGAGCGCCCCGAGTGCTCCGAGCCGCCGCTGCTGGACACGCAGAAGCTGACCTGAGCCGCCTACTCGAGCACGGCGCGTCCTCCGCGCTGATGTTGGGAGCTCGCGCAGACGGGACGGCTCTCGGTGTGGTTGAGGTCTACGCGCACCGCCCGGGCGCATTCAACGCCGACGAGATCCAGCTCGCCTCTCTCGCGGTGAGGCAGGTGTCTGCACTGCTCGTTCAGCGGCGCCATGCGGAGGTGCTACGCCAACGCTATCGCGCAAGCGTGATCTCGCTGAGCGCCGCTGCCTCAGGAACGGCGGAGCTGCGGGCCGAGCTGGGAACGGTGGGCCGACTCTGCCGGGCCGTCGCGGAGGGTTGCGACGTGGGCCGTCGGCTCGCGTTCGCGTGCGAGTTGGCCGGAGTGCTCGTGACGGCGTCGGCGGGCGACCGACGGTTGTACGAGGCCTTCGCGACGTCGATCCGCCCGCAAGAAACGACGCACCATGGGTGCATCTCCGGCGAGCGTCTCGATCCACTCGCGGTCGCCGCGAAGCTGATCCAAGCCTTGGGCATGCCCCTCGGTCACGTCTCCCAATGCTGGTCCGGCGTGGCGGCGATCGTCGATACGGTTCTCGCGTACCGCCAGGCACTGCATCGACACGGGGGTGATGCTTCCGCGCGGTCGGCCGCCCTCACGGAGATCGTCGAGGAGGCCGGGACTCGGCGCCCCCCTCAGCCCGTGGAGGTGCTCATCCGGGTCGAGCACGCCGCCGGGGAACGAGTGGGCACGGAGGCCTAACCGCGAGCAGCGGCAGCGAGTACGTCATCGAGGTCGGGCAGCTCGGTGGCCTCGTAGACCCAGCTTGCATGTACGAGGGCGTCGGCTCCGATCACGAACGCGGATCGGCGCGAGATGTCAGTCAGGCCTCTGAACTCGTGCGCCACCCCGAATGCGCGGGCCGCAGCTCCGGTCCAGTCAGAGAGCAGGTGGAAGTCGAGATCGAGCGTCTGGTGCCACGCCACGTGTGACCAGGGACTGTCGCGCGAGATGCCGAAACGTCGGATTCCCGCGCTGTCGAAGTCGTCCGCCCTGTCACGCAGGAGCGCCATCTCGTCCGTTCAGGTCGACGACCAGTCGACGAGGTAGAAGAACAGCGCGTAGGGGCCCTCCGCCGCGGTCTCTCTCAGATTCAGCGATTGGCCGGGGTCGGTCCAGACCGTGACGTCCGGTACGACGCTGCCCTCTTCGAGAGCGCCCGCTGGAGTGTTCGCGATACTCATGCGCGTCTAGTATCGCGGCCGTGCAGGCGCTTCGGCTCATCGACCAGTGGGAGGCACGGAATGTGGCGGCGGGTCTCCTGACCGAAGACGGACGGCTCGAGACGTACGGCGAGCTCACGCGCACGTTCCGGTGGGCATCGGTAACAAAGCTCGTCACGGCGCTCGCCTCTCTGATCGCGATCGAGGAGGGAACTCTCGATCTCGACGCTCCGGCGGGCCCACCCGGCTCGACCGTGAAGCACCTGCTGGCGCACGCGTCCGGTCTGCCCTTCCATGAGGGCGGTTCGGGTGGGGCTCCGGGCGAGCGGCGTATCTATTCGAACGTTGGTTTCAACACGCTTGGGGCCGAGCTCGCGGCCGCCGCGGGCATGCCGTTCGAGGAGTACGTGCGCGCCGCCGTGTTCGAGCCGCTGCGCATGAACGGGAGCAATCTCCGAGTCGACGAGCAGTACGGTGTTCCGGCGGCCGGCGGCTACGGCTCGCTCGAGGATCTGATCGCGTTTGCGCGTGAACTGATGGCCCCGACGCTCGTCGCGCAGGAAACGTTGGATGAGGCCGTCTCAGTGACGTTTCCGGGGCTCGACGGGGTGCTGCCAGGCTTTGGCCGTCAGCAGCCGAACGATTGGGGCCTCGGCGTGGAGCTACGAGGCGACAAGAGCCCTCACTGGACGGGCTCGCGCAACTCGCCGCGAACCTTCGGGCACTTCGGCGGCTCGGGAACCTTTCTGTGGGTCGATCCGGAGGCGCGCTGCTCGCTCATCTGCCTGACGAATCGCGCGTTCGACGATTGGGCGGCGACGGTCTGGCCACCGTTCTCGGACGCGGTGCTCGCCGAGCTCTGGGGCGAGCCCGTCGGCGCGGCGGCGGAATGACCGATCTGCGGCCCTGGCGGTTCTGCCCGCGCTGCTCCGGCGAGCTCGACGGCGGCACGCGCGATGTCACGTGCCGGGCGTGTGGTGCGCGCGAGTACGGCAACCCTGCCCCGACGGTGTCGGCACTCCCGGTCGACGCTAGAGGGCGACTCCTGCTCGCACGCCGCGCGCGCGAGCCGCGCGCCGGGCTCTGGGATGCGCTTGGCGGTTTCGTAGAGGCGGACGAGGACGCAACGGACGCGCTCCGGCGAGAGCTCCGCGAGGAGACGGGTGCCGAGTTCGTGCCGCTGGCGTTTCTCGGTGCCTTCTCGGACAGCTACGGTCCCGACGGTCCGCCGACATTCAACCTCTACTGGACCGTTCGCCATGTGTCGGGCGATCCCGTGGCGGCCGACGACGTGGCGGAGCTGCGGTGGTTTGCGGTTGAGGCACTACCCTCGGCTGACGAGCTTGCCTTCCCGAACAACGGGCGGGCGATAGCGGCGGCGCTCAAGACCCCGTCGGTGGCCGCGCCGGCGATATCGAGTGACGAGCAGCGCACCGTGCCCGGGCTGTTCGAGGTGCAACTCGTCACCGGAGAACTGGAGCGGCTGGTCGATTTCTATGCCGACGTTGTGGGGCTCGACGTGATCGTCGACGATCGTGCGCGAGGCCGCGTGCATTTCGCGCTGACCGACGGTCAGCTGATTCTCGCGCGAGCGCTCTCGGAGGACGCCTCGCCGGACTGGCCAGGTCTACCGCCACCACTGCTGCTGGGAACGGATGAGCTCGGCCCGACTCCTCGGGTCCACGGTCCTGTTCACTTCGCGCTCGGGTTGCCGGGTTCCGACCTGCTCGCGGAGGGTGAGCGGCTCCGCCGAGCAGGCCTGGATGTACGTGGCCCGTTTCGCTGGCGCGACGGTTACCGGTCCAGCTACTTCCAGGATCTCGACGCGAACGTCGTCGAGTTGATCGCTCCTCCGTCTCGCTGATCGAGAACGACGAGAGGGGCCCCAACGGCCCCTCTGGTCGGGAGGAGGACTGAGTTGTTAGCTCGGTGCGACTGCGTTGTCGAGGCCGAGTGATTCCTCGAGCATCTGCTTTGGCTGTGCGCCGATAGCTGCGTCGCGTGCCTCGCCCTCGCTGAAGAGGATCATCGTCGGGATGCTGACGACGCCGTACGCGTTGGCGAGTCCCGGCTCCTCGTCGATGTTGACCTTGACGATCTTGATCGCGTCGCCACGTTCCTCGGCGATCGCGTCGAGCACCGGAGCGACCTGGCGGCACGGTGAGCACCATTCAGCCCAGAAATCGACGATGACTGGTGTCTCGCTCGCGAGCACCTCGTCCGGGAAATTGGCGCTGGTGACGTTGTCTGCCATGGCTCTCCTGCTGTGAGCTGGCCGATCGCGTAAGCGAGTCGTCAGCGAAGTGATCTGTACTAGCTGAAACGCCCGAGATGCCAGAAACAATCCCGACGCGGCTCGTGGCGCCAAAAAACCCTTCCGCATGGGCGGAAACGCCCTCGGGGCCGCGAACTAGACTGACTATCAGCGATGTTCCAGAAGCTTCCCCGCGTTCCCGATCACCCTGGGCTCGAGCACGAGATCCTCGACTGGTGGTCAGAGCAGCGCATCTTCGAGACGCTGCGCGAGCAGAACGCGGGTGGGCCGACGTTCAGTTTCTTTGACGGCCCGATTACCGCAAACAAGCGGATGGGTGTTCATCACATGTGGGGTCGAACGCTCAAGGATGTCTTCCAGCGCTACAAGGCACTCCAGGGCTTCGATCAGCGCTACCAGAACGGCTACGACTGTCAGGGCCTGTGGGTCGAGGTCGGCGTCGAGCGTGAGCTCGGACTGAACTCGAAGCGTGAGATCGAGGAGTACGGGCTCGCCGAGTTCGCGCAGAAGTGTGTCGAGAAGGTCGCGTGGTCGGCGACTGCCATCACCGAGCAGTCGCAGCGCCTCGGCATGTGGATGGACTGGGGCAACGACTACTTCACGTTCTCCGACACCAACATCGAGTACATCTGGCGCTTTCTGCGTGCTGTGCACGAGAAGGGCTGGCTCGTGCGTGGGCAGCGGGCAACGGAGTGGTGCCCGCGCTGCGGCACCGCGATCTCGCAGCACGAGCTGATCGGCAGCTACCACGATCGCACCGACCCGTCGCTCTTCGTACGGCTCCCGCTCGTTGATCGCAAGGGCGAAGCGCTCGTCGTCTGGACCACGACACCGTGGACGCTGCCCGCCAACGTTGCGGCTGCGGTCGCGCCTGACGCCGAGTACGGGCGGCTCGCGAACGGTGACTGGGTGGCGGTGGCGCGTTACACGGACGAGACCTTTGTCGAGCGCGCCCAGGGCAGCGAGCTGGTCGGCCTCACCTACGAGGGGCCGTTCGATCAGCTCCCGGCCCTCGCCGGCGTGGAGCACCGCGTGATCGAGTGGGACGAGGTCTCGATGGACGACGGCACCGGCATCGTCCACATCGCGCCGGGTTGCGGTGGCGAGGACTTCGAGCTCGCCGGCCCCAACGGACTGACGGTCGTTCAGCCCGTCGACGAGTCGGGACGGTTCGGAGACGACTTCGGCTGGTTGCACGGCATGTCGACGGTCGAGGCTCGCGAGCAGATCGTCGGCAACCTCGACGAGCGTGGAATCCTCGTCGAGGCCGGCGAGATCGAGCATCGCTACCCGCATTGCTGGCGCTGTGAGACGCCGCTGATCTTTCGCATCTCGGACGACTGGTTCATCACCGCCGATGAGATCCGGCCGAAGCTTCGCGCCGCGAACAAGGACGTCAAGTGGGTCCCCGAGCACTTCGGCAAGCGGATGGACGACTGGCTCGTGAACATGGGCGACTGGAACATCTCGCGCAAGCGTTTCTTTGGGCTGCCGCTGCCGTTCTACCCGTGCTCCTGCGGGCACCTGACTGTGATCGGCTCACTCGCGGAGCTGCGTGAGAAGGCAACGGGTGGCCTCGACCAGCTACAGGAGCTCCACCGGCCGTGGATCGACGAGGTGCCGATCCGCTGCGACGGCTGCGGGGAGCACGTGCGACGCATTCCGGAGGTGGGTGACGTCTGGCTCGACGCAGGCATCGTGCCGCTCTCGACGCTCGGCTGGCAGAGCGAGGAGTGGATTGACTCCGGCAACGGCACCGGAGCAGCTGAGGGACTGACCGGCGCGCCGCTCCCTGACCACGCCTACTGGGAGAAGTGGTTTCCGGCCGACTGGGTCTCGGAGATGCGCGAGCAGATCCGGCTGTGGTTCCACTCGATTGCGTTCATGTCGATGGCGATCGTCGAGAAGCTGCCTTACGAGTCGATTCTCTCTTACGAGAAGCTGCTCGACGAACACGGTCACGAGATGCATGGCAGCCGTGGCAACGCAATCGATGCGGATGAGGCCTTCGAGCGGATAGGCGCCGACGTGATGCGCTGGATGTACTGCGCGCAGCCGCCGAGCCAGAACATCCGGTTCGGGTACGGGCCGGCCGAAGAGGTCAAGCGAAAGCTTCTGACGCTGTGGAACTCGGCCTCGTTCTTCATCACGTACGCCGAGATTGCCGGCTTTGCCCCGTCGTACGAGGACCTCGTGGACGGGCCCGCGGAGGTCGATGGGCTCACCGAGCTCGATCGCTGGCTGATCGCGCGCACGCACGAGCTGGTCGCAGACGCGACGGCGTCGTACGAGGGCTACCTCACCGCGGGCGTCACGAGTGCGCTCGACGAGTACGTGGACGATCTCTCCAACTGGTACATCCGGCTCAACCGTCGCCGGTTCTGGGAGGAGACCGATCAGGCCGCGTTCCGCACGCTGTGGTTCGGGCTCGTGCAGGCGATTCGTGCCGTGGGCCCGATCATGCCGTTCCTCGCTGACCACCTCTGGCAGCATCTCGTGGCCGGCGCCGTGAAGGACGCGCCGGCGAGCGTTTTCCTCGCCGGGTGGGCCGCGCTCCCGGAGGCGGAGGTCGACGCCGAGCTGTTGCTTGGGATGGGCGAGGCGAGGCGTGTTGTCGAACTCGGTCGCGCCGCGCGCAGCAGCGCCGGCGTGAAGCTGCGCCAGCCGCTACCCGAGCTCGTGGTGGAGGGGGCGCCGGCGGCGGCGACGCACAGCGCGCTGATCGAGGCAGAGCTTCGGGTCCGCGGCGTTGCGTTCGGCGAGATCGAGGGAGCGACCGTGCGCGCTAAGCCTGACCTGCCCTCGCTCGGCCCGAAGCTCGGCAAGGAGCTGCCTGCGGTGCGCCAGGCGCTTGCGGATGGTGAGTTCGAGCTGCTCGCCGAAGGCCGAGTCTCGGTGCTGGGACACGAGCTTGCGCCCGAGGAGGTCTTCATCGAACGCTCGGCCCCTGACGGTTTTGCGATCGCTGAGGATGCAGGCCTGATCGTGGCGCTGGACACGCGGATCGACGACGAGCTGGCACTCGAGGGCCGAGCGCTCGACGTCATCCACGAGCTGCAGCGGCTGCGCCGCGACGCGGGACTCGAGCTGACCGATCGGATCGAGATTCGCTACGACGACGGCGACGGGCTCAACGAGGTGTTCGAGCGCTACGGCGAGCGCATTGCCGGCGAGACCCTGGCTGTGAAGGTCCAGGCCGTACCCGGCGAGCGTCTCGCCGTGGTGAAGGCCTCGTAGAGAGCGTCAGGCCGCCGTTGCGGCCGACGTCGTCTTGCTGCGCCC
This sequence comes from Actinomycetes bacterium, assembly GCA_030598925.1. GTDB lineage: Bacteria > Actinomycetota > Thermoleophilia > Gaiellales > Gaiellaceae > JAUVPB01. The sequence continues at coordinate 1,109 of JAUVPB010000037.1, read as the reverse complement.
GCGCGCGGTGACACGCCGCAGCTCAGCCGGCTGCGCGAAGGTGACGGTCTCGAGGGCTACGGTCAGTTCCTCGACCTCGGTGGCTCCGCGCTCGCGTAGCCAGGCGCACACGCGCTCGACGAGTCGCTCGGGCGCCGAGGCGCCGGCTGTGACGCCGACCGTCTCCACGTTGGTGAGCCAGCGCGGGTCGATGGCGGTCTCGTCTTCGATGAGGTAGCTGGACGCTCCACACCCCTCCGCTGCCTCGACGAGGCGTCTTGAGTTGGAGCTGTTGGTCGAGCCGACGACGAGGACGAGCTGTGCGTCCCGGGCCAGCTGCTTGACCGCGCGCTGTCGATTGGCCGTTGCGTAGCAGATGTCCTCGCGTGCTGGGCCGACGATTGTCGGGAACCGGCGCTCGAGAACGTCGATGATCTCCTGCGTGTCGTCGACCGAGAGCGTTGTCTGCGTCAGGTAGGCGAGCTTGCCGACATCGTCGAGCTCGAGCCGCTCTGCCTCCTCGACCGTCTCGACGAGCGTCGTCGAATCCGGCGCCTCGCCGAGGGTACCCTCGACCTCCTCGTGCTCGGCGTGTCCGATCAGAACGATGCGGTAGCCGGCACGTGCGAACCGCAGGGCTTCCGCGTGCACCTTCGTAACGAGAGGGCACGTGGCGTCGATCACGCGCAGACCCCGTGCCGTGGCACTCGCGCGGACGGCCGGTGAGACGCCGTGTGCTGAGAACACAACCGTCTCACCACGCGGAACCTCGAGTTCGGACTCGACGAATACGGCTCCCTCGCGTTCGAGCTCGGAGACGACGTGCAGGTTGTGCACGATCTGTTTCCGCACGTAGACGGGCGAGCCGAAGTGGCTGAGCGCGCGCCGTACGACCTCCACGGCTCGGTCTACACCTGCGCAGTACCCCCTCGGTGCCGCAAGCAGCACCTTCTTGACCACACGTTCGATTCTAGTCGCGCGCGAGCGCTTGGCTGCAGTTCAAAAAAATGGGGGAGGGCCCACCACTCGGGGGGGTCGCTGTGGTGGGCCGCTCCCTAGTGCTCACCGCGGTCCATGTGGCCAGGTCATACCGCGGTCAGCATCGCCCAGCACGCGCCAACCTAACGGGT
>JAUVPB010000046.1 GCA_030598925.1 Actinomycetes bacterium | reverse complement strand
GGGTACGGCGAATCTCAGCAGTTCGTCGAGCCGCAAGTTTCGGAGAAGTGCAGTAACCCCCGAAAGCGCTGCATCAAGCACGTGTGCCGCGAGCGCGGCAGCAAGAGACGCGATGGCGACGCTCACGAATACCTGATCCACCTCGAGTTGGCTCACTGCAACGACGACAAGTCCTGCGATACCACCCGTCAGAGCCCGAAGCGCCGTGTACACCGCCCATCGCATGAGCGGGATCGGCAGGCTGGCCATCGACAGGGCGCCGACGATCATCGCCTCGACTGGCCCGAGCGCGACCGCCGCAAACACCACCGGAAGCAGTGAGATGGATACCTCAAGATCCGCCAACAGACTGACGCTGCTCCTTTCCGCGGCCGCGGAAACGAACGAAAGCAATGCCACGACCCAGAGTGGCCCAGCCCACCCGTAACCACCGACGAACGCGGCACAAATGCCGACGCCGGTCAGCAGGGCCGCGAGGTAAACGAGGAGCGGCGTCTTATTGGGTTGCTCTGTCCCCCAAATGAGGGATATACTGCGCGCGCCGTCGTCCCCTCGAGGAAGGGGGAGTTTCGTGGGCACCAATCTAGTCCGCTTGACTCTGATCATCGGATCGTTCTCCGCAATGGCTGCCGTCCTTGGCGGCTGGAGGGCCTGGTAGTTCGATCCACTAACAAGTGGTAGATCTCGGCCCGGGCGCACACATCCCTCGTATGGGGGATTGGGCGTTCGGGCCGGGATCCGCCCTTGTTGGCACTGGAGCGCGAGAAGCGCTCTAGTCGACCAGTTCTCGGCGAAACCCGATTGCGACGGCGTGGGCCCTGCTGCGCGCCTGCAGTTTCGCCAGGAGGTGGCGCACATGCGACTTGACCGTTTCCTCTGAGAGGAAGAGGCGTTCGCCGATCTCACGGTTCACGAGTCCTTCAGCGATGTGCTGAAGCACCTCGATCTCGCGTGCCGTCGGCTCCTGCTCCAGCTTTCGCGCTGGCGGCGTCCGCAGTGGTACAACCTCCGCAGCGGAGTTACTGCCAGCGCCTCGACGCTGCGCCGCTTCTTCAAAGCGGCGAGCGTGATTGAGGTACCGCGCCAGAATCTCTCTGCGTTCTGCTTGATCCACGCCCAACACATCGGCGCGGTTCGACGTTCAGCCCTTCCCTAGATCGAGGGAGGAAGTTGTGCGTTTGGCTCCGCGCCCCTCATCTGAGGGGTGCCCGAGCCTCCCAAATGGGGGGCCTACTGCTCGATCTTCGCAACCGCGGCGAGATCGCGCATCGCCGCGAGGCGCGTCAGCGCCTGAGCTTCGAGCTGCCTAACTCGCTCACGAGTGAGTCCTAGCTCCTCGCCGATCGCTTCGAGCGTCCACGGATCGCCCTCGAACCCGAACCGGTACTGCAGAATGCGTCGCTCGCGCTCCGGCAGCGCCTCGAGACCACGCCGAACGCCCTGCTTGCGCAGCGACTCCTCGGCTTCCTCGAAGGGATCGTCGGCTTCCGTGTCTGCGAACAGATCACCGAGCTCGCCTTCGTCGTCGGATCCGACGGTCTGGTTCAGGCTGACGGATGCATGCGCGGCGTCGAGAGCTTCCTGCACGTGTTGGAGCTCGAGACCAGTTGCCTTTGCGAGCTGCTCTGGGCTCGGGTCATAGCCAAGCTCGGCTTCTAGCCGACGCTTCGCCCGCGAGAGCTTCTGCTGACGCTCGACGACATGGACAGGCACACGAATCGTTCGCGCCTGGTTCGCAACCGCGCGCTGGACCGACTGGCGGATCCACCACGTCGCGTAGGTGGAGAACTTGTACCCTCGGCGCCAGTCGAACTTCTCGACAGCGCGATTCAGGCCGATTGTTCCTTCCTGAATCAGATCGAGGAACGGGACGCCTACGCCGCGATAGCCCTTCGCGATGGAAACGACGAGTCGAAGGTTCGATTCGATCATCGTGCGCTTTGCGATTGGGTCGCCCTTTTCGATGCGCTTCGCCAGCGCAACTTCCTGTGCGGCGGTCAGAAGCTTGTGGCGACCGACGTCGGCCAGGAACAGTTGCAGCGAGTCGCCGGCTCCGGTAACGCCTCCCGGCGTGAAATCGAGCTTCTCGGTGGCGGCCTTCGTCTCAGGCGCGCCAATCTGGACGCCAGCCGCGTCGAGCTCCTCGCGGAGCTCTGCGACATCTTCATCGGTAATTTCATTCTCGGTCACGAACGCATCGAACTCGGTCAACTCGACGTAGCCGCGCTCTTCAGCGGCGCCGATCAGAATGCGTCCAGGCTCAGTTTCGAGCAACGGTGTTGCGGTGCGGCTCACTTCATGTCTCCTACTGCTGGGGTTCACTCACAGGATACTCGTCCTGCGCTCTCCGACTCGCCCCCAACGTGTACAAGGCGAGTCCCTCGGCGAGGCATTTCGACCCCGCAGTATAGGTAACGACTTGCGCGAACGAGCTATTCCCGCGCGGGAACAGGGGTTTTGCGCTGCGGGAAGTCGAACTCGACCTTGCCCTCCTCGTTGAGCACGAGGCGGGCGCGGAACGGCTTGCCTGCTTTGCTGCGGAACCCCGAGACGACTTCACGCGTCTTTCCGTCTTCGAGCAGCTGCCGGGCGAGTTCCGGAGTGACCGTGCGACCAGCGACGCGCTTCCAGATGACGAAGCCGCAGCCGACCTCCTCACGGCTCTTCCAGCTCGTACAACCGTACGCACGACTGTTCTCTTTGATGATCTCGCCTGTCTCGTCACCGCACCTCGGGCACGGGCCCAGCTCAACCCGTTCGGGCCTGAGCTTCTCAGCGTCGAGAGCCTCGATCCGCTCAACGGTGTCCTTGGCGAACGCAGCGATTCCATCGATGAAGCCCTGGCGATCGCCACTGCCCTTCTCGATCTCGAGCAGTCGGTGCTCCCACTCGCCAGTGAGGTCAGGCTGCGTGAGTGCGTGGCCGTCGAGCATGTTGACCACCTGAAGGCCCTTCGGCGTCGGCATGAGCTCGCGGCCGCCACGTTCTATGTACTCGCGCCGGATGAGCGTCTCGATGATCTCGGCACGGGTCGCCGGCGTCCCGAGACCGCCGGACTTCATCGCCTCGCGAAGCTCCTCGTCCTCGACGAACTTGCCAGCTGTTTCCATGGCGGACAGAAGAGTCGCCTCGTTGTAGCGCGGTGCAGGCTTCGTCTCCTTCGCCTCGAGCGTCGCCTCGGCGCACTTGACTTTCGTGCCCTCTTCGAGCTCCGGTAGCTCACCACCCTCAGTGCTGTCTTCGTCCTGCGCCTTCGGCTCATCGGGCTCCACGCCATACACGGCGCGCCAACCCGCCTCAAGGGTGATCTTTCCACGAGTGCGGAAGTTCTCGTTGTCGACTTCGGTAACAACGAGTGTCCTCGCATACTTGGCCGGTGAATGGAACACGGCCAGGAAGCGCTTCGTTACGAGATCGAAAATCTTCTGCTCGTCTTCCGAAAACCCACTCGTGTCGTGCTCGACGTCGGTCGGGATGATCGCGTGATGATCCTCGACCCGCGCGTCGTCGACGATGCGCGAAAGCGGCACCTCGTTTCCCGATCCGAACAGGTCGATGACGTTCTGGGCGAACGGTGCGTACTCACGGATCGGCAGGAGTGTCTCGGCGATCGGAACGAGTTGCGGCACCATGTCGCCGGAGAGGTAGCGCGATGAGGTTCGTGGATAGGTAAGCGCTTTCTTGCCCTCGTAGAGCGATTGAGCCGCCGATAGTGTGCGGCGGGCCGAGAATCCGAACCGCGAGTTAGCGTCGCGCTGAAGGCTCGTCAGGTCGTACAGCAGGGGTGCTCGCTCGGTCTGTTGTTTGCGTTCGGCCTTGACAACAGTGCCCTCGTTGCTGGAGACGCGGCCGACTATGTCGTTGGCTTGATCCGCTTTCTTGATCCGACTCTGTTCCTTCTCCGTCTCCTGCTTGTCCTCGAGCCGCTTCGAGAACCACAGCCCCGTGTAGCCAGCGCGGCTCGGTGATTCGAACGTCCCATGCACAAGCCAGTAGGGCTCAGGTACGAACGCCTGAATCTCGCACTCGCGTTTCACCATCAGCGCGAGCGTCGGCGTTTGCACCCGGCCCAGCGAGACCACACCGCCGACCCAGGCCCGGCCGCGAAGCGTGGCAGCGCGCGTGGCGTTCATGCCGACGAGCCAGTCGGCCTCGGAGCGGGAGCGAGCTGCCGCCTCGAGAGGCGCCAGCTGCTCAGCCGGGCGAAGATGATCGAAGCCTTCCTTGATCGCCTGTTTCGTCATGCTCGAGATCCAGAGCCGCTCGACCGATTTGGGTTCGTTGCCTTCACCCCAGTCGACCATCTCGAAGATGTAGACGAAGATCAACTCTCCCTCGCGCCCGGAGTCGCAAGCGTTGATGACGCGATCTACGTCCTCGCGCGCAAGCAGCTTGTGGATCACGTTTAGTTGCTTCGTCGATTTTGCGTCGCGAGGCTTGAGCTTGAACTCGTCCGGAACGATCGGAAGATTCTCGAACTTCCACTTCTTCCATTTCTCGTCGTAGTCCTCGGGTTCGGCCAGCGTGACGAGGTGGCCGACAGCCCACGTGATGACGTGATCGTCGGACTCGAGGTAGCCCTTGTGCTTCTTGAATGCCCCCGGCAGAGCACCGGCCAGATCCGTCCCGACGGACGGTTTCTCGGCGATGATGAGAATCTTGCTCACGTGAACACGTTAGCTAACGGGCTGCAGGGCTAGACATGTCGGGGCCGGCGCACAGGGGGCACGGCGGCTCTGCCCGGAGTGCTTGCCCAGCGCACGCTGACCGCATTCTGGCTCAGTACCCGGTAGCATCATGCGGTCGTCATCCCCCGGACGATTGCAGTTGGTCACCGATACGCGCGCCTCTCGTGGGCGCGCGTAGTCTGCCGGGCGTGAAGCGCAGACCACCGTGGTCGAGAGTCCAACCTCGATGAGCGCTCGCCCGCTGCTGGTCGTCGACGGCGATTCGCTCGCCCATCGCGCCTTCCACGGCCTGCCGAAGACGACCCGGGACGGAGCTGGGCGGCCAGCGAACACGCTCGTTGGTATCGCCAACATGCTCATCACGTTGTGGGATGCAACGAGCCCGCGCGCGATTCTCACGTGCTGGGACACGCTGACGACTCCGACGTACCGGCACGAGGCGTTTCCCGACTACCAGTCCGGTCGCGAGTTTGACCCAGCGCTGGTAGAGCAGCTCGACCGGTTGCCAGGGCTCTCCGAGAATTTTGGATTCCCCGCGGCCAAGGCGGACGGGTACGAGGCCGACGACTTCCTCGCGGCGGCTTGCGCCACCGAGACGGCGCACGGCGGCACCGCAACGGTCGTAACGAGTGATCGAGACGCGTTTCAACTCGTCAGCGACGCGGTCGACGTACTCCTTCCCCGACGAGGGGTGGTCGAAGTCGAGCGGGTCGGACCCGCGGAGGTCGTCGAGCGCTACGGCGTCGAGCCAAGTCAGGTCGTCGACTTCATTGCGCTGCGCGGCGACCCTTCCGACCGAATCCCCGGCGCGAAGGGCATCGGCCCCGTCCGCGCGGCTGCGCTATTGCAAGAGCACCGCTCACTCGATCAGATTCTCGCTGAGGGGCGGTTCGCCGCCGAAGCGGACGCGTTACGGCTATACCGCGACATCGCGACGATGCGCGCCGACGCGCCCCTCCCTCCCCTGCCGGGCAGCACGCCCAGCTGGAGTCGCGCCGCCACGTGGGCTCGGGATGCCGGGCTCGAGTCGCTGGCGAAACGGCTCGATATCCGGGCCTAACTCAGAGCGACGGAACCAGAGCAACGTGCTGCTCCCGCGGCCCATGAACGCCGAGCACGAGCACCTGCTCGATATCCGCACTCCGACTCGGGCCCGAGACGACGGCCAGCGAGCTGGGCAAGTCCGAGCCGACGCGCGACATGAGCTCCGAGAGATCGGCGAGCACGCGGGCTTCGTCGAGAACTGCGATATGGACATCCGGGAGCAATGAGCGCGCTCGAGGCTCGTCGGGCGATGCCGCAAAGACCACGCTCCCCGGATCCGCCAGACCGTAGATCGCGTTTGATATTCCCGCGTCGGGCAGCTCGGGTACGGCCCCTCGGTGAACGATCAGACCGTTCCGCTCGGCGTTCACGACGAACTGCTCGATGAGTTCGTTCATCGCGAGTCTCTGAACCGTTTCTTGGCAAAGGCGGGGAGCTCTCGATCGCTCGCCCACACCCGGCCAGGCCCGAAGCGAGAGGCCCAGCGATGCCCGAAGCGCGCGAGAGCGCTGCTGAGCCGGTACCCAAACGTCGTCGACCACGCGAACGACCACAGGGAGAAACCGAGGCGCTCGAACCACGACGTCTCGTGCTCGTCCACGAGGTCTCGGCGGAGTTCGAGCAAGAGCTCGTGGAGCGGTATCTTCACCGGACACGCCTCCGTGCACGCGCCGCATAGCGAAGACGCGTGCGGCAGACTGGGAGCCTGGTCGATCCCGACGAGCAGCGGGGTCAGCACTGCGCCCATCGGGCCGGAATACACGGGACCGTAAGCCTCGCCGGCCGTCTTTCGATAGACGGGGCAAACGTTGAGGCAGGAGCCGCATCGAATACACGCGAGCATCTCCTCGTACTTGGTATCGAGCAAGTTGCGCCGGCCGTTCTCGAGGAAGACGACGTGTATCTCCTCCGGCCCGTCCTCTTCGCCTTCGCGACGCGGTCCGGTCACCAGATGCGTGTAGCTCGTCAGCCGCTGTCCCGTCGCACTGCGACCGAGCAACGAGAGCAAGTGCGGAAGATCGTCCAGGCGCTCGACGACACGCTCGATGCCCGTGATCACGACGTGGACCTTCGGTAGAGACGCGACGAGCCGACCGTTGCCCTCGTTCGTAACGGTCACGACCGTGCCGGTCTCGGCGACGACGAAGTTCGCGCCCGTCACGCCGACGTCGGCGTCGAAGAACACCTGCCGAAGCTGACGGCGGGCGGAGGCGGTGACCTCCTCGAGCACCGGGGGCACCTCGACGCCCTCCTCCTTGCTGAAGATTCGAGCCACGTCCTCTTTGGTCTTCTCGATCGCGGGCGCGACGATGTGCACGGGATGCTCGTTCTCGAGCTGCAATACGTACTCGCCGAGGTCGGTCTCGACGCTCGTGACTCCCGCCGCCTCGAGCGCCTCGTTGAGGCCGATCTCCTCCGTCGCCATCGACTTCGATTTCGCGACGAGTTTCGCCCCATGACGCTTGCAGACGTCCACCACGTACGCGTTTGCCTCCTCGGCGGTTGCGCAGACCGCGACGTGACCGCCTCTCGCTTCGAGCGCAGTTCGGAATCGCTCGAGATTTCCATCGATGTCTCGAATCGCTCGCATGCGTATCTCGTACGCGCGACTCCGCCGCTCTTCCACCTCGCCGAGTTCGTCCCATGCGTCGACGCGATGCGAGCGCAAGCGATCCGTGGAGCTATCGATCGCGGATTGAATCCTCGGGTCGGCCAGCTTCCCGCGCGCGATTACTCGGAATCGCTCCGCCGACTGGGCCAGATCAGCCATCCCCACCGCCGACACCACGTTGGAGAGCCGTCGCGAGGTGCACAACAGGCAGGCCGCCCGTCCGCTTCGCACGGCCCGTCAGGTGCATGAGACAACCGGGATCCGCGGTCACGAGCGCTTCGGCGCGCGAGTCACTTGCAGCGGCGAGCTTGTCGTCGGCCATCGAGACCGAGACTTCAGGCTGACGAACCGAGAACGTTCCGCCGAAGCCGCAGCAGAGATCGGAGCGCTCGAGCGGCACAAGCGTCGCGCCGGATTGCTCGAGCAGTCTCCTCGGCGCATCCCGAACTCCGAGATCGCGGAGCATGTGGCACGAGTCGTGATACGCGAGCGTGCGGCCGTCATTGGTCGCAGGAGCGCTCGCTCCGAGCTTCTCGAGAAAGGACGAGAGCTCCCAGACGTCGTAGGGCTCGACATCGAGCAGCTCTGGGAGGTAGTGCCGGGCCATGGTCGCGCACGAGCCTGAGGCGAGGACAATAGGAGCCTCGCGTGAGAATGCCTTTTCGAACGTCCGCGCCACACGTCGCGCGGCTCTTCGATGTCCGGCGTTGAAAGCCGGCTGCCCGCAGCACACTTGCTGCGGAACGAAGTCCACCTCAGCGCCAGCATCACGCAGCAGCGACTCGGCGTCGCTCACGGCGTCGGGAAAGAACAGATCGCCCAGGCAGGTGGCAAACAGCTGTACGCGCATGCAGCCGTTCTGGGCTATGCGCTGTTCTCGGCGAGCGCGCGGTAGTCCTCGCGAACGGGCTGGAAAATATCGAGAACGGCGCAGCCTTCGTCGCCAGCGGTGCCGGCGTGCTCGGTGCCACCCGGGATCGCGTAAGCGGCACCCGGGCCAAGCCGATGATCGTGACCGTCGATCGACATCACGATCTCACCTGACATGACGTAGCCGAGCTGCTCATGAGGATGGCTGTGGAGCGGCACCACGGCGCCCGGAGCTAGCTCGACGAGACTGAGCATGGCGTCGGCGCCGAAGATGGCGCGCATCGTCACACCATCGGTGATCTGCGCAGCTGGCACCTGGCCAAGCGTGACGACCTGAGGTTCAGACATGCAGGGAGAATAACGGGTGGCACCCCTGAACTCTCAGACGGGGCCCGTTGTCGCCTCTGCGACCCGCTGCAAACGCGCGCGCGGCGGGCGGCAACGTTACTTGCCGCGTGTGCGAAGCACCTTCGCCATTGCCTGTGACGACACATTGCGACCGGTGACGAGAACGACCGGACGACTGTTCCCGACCTCGATCTTGTTGGCGAGAAGGGCAGCCGCCGCCGCGGCGCCGGCGCCCTCAACGATCAGCCCGTGCTGCGTCGCCAGGTATCGCATGCCCGCTTCGATCTGCTTCTCTGTCACCGAGATGATCGACTCCACGTAGCGCTGGGCCAGATCGACCGTAATCGCGCCCTCCTCGAGATTCCCGGCAAGGCTGTCCGCGATGGTCTCCTTGAGCTTGACCTTCTTGACCTTGCCGGTCTCGAACGCAGCGATCATGGCCGGGGAGTTCTCTGGCTGGACGCCGACGACGCGCACGCCTGACCTCTGGGTCGCCCACAGGGCCGTGCCGCTGAGCAGGCTGCCGCCGCCGACCGGGCACACGAGGGTCAGCGAGCCGTCGATTCGCTTGAGGATCTCGACTGCGAGGGTCCCCTGGCCGGCCACGACAAGCCGATCGTTGTAGGCCGAGATGAAGCGGCCATCTTTGCTCGCCAGCTTGAGGGCATGGCGCTCGGCCGTGTCGTAGCTCGCTCCGTACTTGACCACCTTGACGTCGTGTTCCTCGAGCGCGGCGAGCTTTGCGGGCTCGACCGTCTCGGGCACCACCACGGTGGCCTGGAGCTCGAGCACTGCCGCAGCGTGGGCGACGGCGAGTGCGTGATTCCCGGTTGACGCGGCCACCACGTGTGTCCCGGAGGCGAGCGGCATCAGGGCCGTCAGCGCACCCCTGACCTTGAACGAGCCCGTCGGTTGCAGCGTTTCGACGGCGAGCACGGCGCTCTGGCCCAGGTGGGGGCTATCGACGACCGTTACGGGTCGTACGAGTCCGGCGATGCGCGCCGCTGCGTCGAGGACGTCGGCTCTCGTGGGTGGAACGGGTCGTGCGCGTGCCATGGGTCAGCCCCTTCGGGTCGCGTTGCGTAATGCCGGAAGGAGCCCAGCACCGATCTCATCAAGCATGTCCATCACCGATTGGCCTTCGGCGGCTACGGGAGAGAGCACGATATGCGTCGTACCGGCGTCGCGAAACTCGAACAGCCCCTCGACACATGCGTCGACGTCGCCGGCGACGTTGTACTTCCCGGCGAGATCCCCGACGAAACGCGGCTCGTTGTAGCGCCAGGCCAGGTGCTCGTCGGCGCGGGCCTGGGCCTCGTCAGGATCCTCGCCGACTGCGAGCGTCGTGTACGCGCCCCATGCGTAGTCGGTCGGTAGCTCACGGCCGACCTTCCCGGCATCGTCGCGGATGAAGTCGAAGGTGCGTTTCACGCTCTTCGGCGTGTACATGTATGGAAGCCAGCCGTCCGCGAGCCGCGCGGCCCGCCGCTGCGTCGGCTCCTGACGCCCGGCAAGCCAGATAGGCGGACCCCCTGGCTGGGCCGGCGTGGGCTCGAGCCACACATCGTCGAGCGTGAAGATCTCTCCGTCATACGAGAAGTGCTCACCGGTGAAGTATTTCTGGAGGATCTCGACCGATTCCTGCGTGCGACGTCCCTTCCGTTCGAGCGGGATGTCGGTTGCCTCGAACTCTTTCGGGTAGTCGCCGCCCACCCCAAGGCAGAGAATCAGCCGACCGTCCGAGATGAGATCAACGCCGGTGAACTCCTTCGCGAGGAGCGTCGGATGCCGTAGCGGCGCGATCGTCGCGGCCGGCCCGATGGCGATCTTCTCCGTGACCGCCGCCATGGCCGCGCACATCGTGACCGCGTCCCACGTCGGGCGGTGAAAGATCAGGTGTTCACCGGTAAACAGACCGTCGAAACCGAGCTCTTCGACCCGACGGTAGGCGTCGAGGCCCCACCACTCGCCACCACATGAGATACCGATGAACACGCCATGGGGCATCCTAGCGATGAGCCCTGACTCGTTACATTTGAAACAAAGTCCGCCTTAGCGGCGCAATGCGGCGGTCGCTTCCTCGTCGAGCCCGAGCGTGTCGGCATCGGCGTCGCCGGTCACGACGACGCCGTAGACCTCACGCGCGGCCTCGACCGTGACATAGCGCTCGAGGACGTCCTCGAAGACGCGCTGAGCATCGCGATCGGTCGGAGCGCCATAGCCACTGCCGCCGTTGTCGATGGCTCGAATCCGATCGCCCGCCTCGAGCTCGACGAGAAAGAAGTTGTCGAGAACCTCCTCTGTCCCATCGGCCCGGATGACGACGTTGCTCGCTGGCTTCGCGTCGTGCCCCCCACGGACCCCGCGGGGAACGTTCTTGATGCCGTTGCAGATATCGATGACCGTCACGGTGCTGCGGCGAGCACCGTAGATGACCTCGGTGCCGGCGCCGCCTCGCTGTCGTCCAGCACCCGCAGAGTCGGGAATCAGGCGCATCGACTCGATGAGAAAGGGAGTGCGCTGCTCGTCGATCTCGACGCTGTCCCGGTACAGCAGCCCGAGGCCCGGCGGGATCAGTACGTAGTTCATGCCGTCGTGCGTCGGCGTTGCCGGCCCGCCACCGCCCATGATGAAGATCTGGTTCACGAAGGGGGCGTCGTCCTTGCGGTCGTCCTTGCCGGACACGACGCCAGCACCCGCCGAGTTGCAGAAGTTCGCCATCGAGAGCCCGTAGCCATCGCCGAGATCGGCGAACGCAGATTGGGTCAGGTTGATAACGACATCTGACGCGTTCGTCGTACCGGTAGAACAGCTGTACGGGAACTTCGGAATCCCGACCACGCAACCCTCACGCAGCAGCACCTTCACGTGTCGAAAGCTGCCCGCGTTGTGCTGGATGTCGGGATCGAGGCAGCAGAACACTGCTTGAGCCGCGCCGCTTGTTGCCGTCGCCTCCGTCAGGTTCATTCCGACCGGCAGGTTGTCGGGGTTGTCACGCAGATCGACGGTCACAGTGCCTGCGTCCGGGTCAACGTCGATCTCGACCTTGATGGGGATGCCCTCCGGCAGGAACGGCATGACCGGGTCGTGAGCCCCTGAGTTCGTCAACCTCTTCTTGGGCATCCGCTTGATCGATGCCTCGACGCGCCGCGACGTGTAGTCGAGCCATTCAGTGAAGAAGCGCCGAACCGTCTCTTTGCCGTACTTGGCGACGAACGCCTCGAGCCCGCGCTCGCCAACGCGCGCTGCCCCCATCGCTGAGAGGTAATCGCCGTGCCACTGTTCGGGCACGCGGATGCGCCGCTTACACATGCGGACGATGTCGTCGTTGTCTTCGTAGCTGTCCTGCACCTTGACGCACGGAAAGATCAGCGTGCCCTCTTCATAGACATCGCGAGCGTTGGCCATGTACGTCGTCGGCAGACTGTTGCCTGTATCAGCAACGTGACACTTGACCGTCACGGTGAAGAAGTGCTCGCCCTCGTGGAACACCGGCACGAGCGTCACGTGATCTGCCGGATGCGAGTTGCCGTCGTAGGGGTCGTTGTGCAGGAAGGCGTCGCCCTTCTTGAAATCCGGGTGCTCGCGCTTCATCGCCCTGCATTGGAGGTGCGTCCCGAAGATGTGCATGGGAAGACCAGCCGCAAGTGCCAGCACTTCATCGTCGGAGGTGTTGATGCCGCAAGAGAAGTCTCGTGCCATCCCGATCACCGACGAGCGTGCAGTCAACACGACGGTCTCGGTCATCTCGCGCAGGATCGCGTCCAGGCGGTTAGCCATGATCGCGAGCTGGACCGGATCGATTTCGCCATCTGCCCCTATGTCGCCATGGTCGGCTTCGATATCAACCTCGAGGAGGTAGTTGTTCGTGGGCGTGACCCGGCAAGTCGACCCCGCGTACACCACCACCGTCGTGGTCGGCTCCTCGATGATCGCCGGCCCCTCGATCACGTTGCCCGGGCTGAGCTCGGCGCCCTCGTAGACACGCGTCTCGGTTGCTCCGCTGCCTTCGAAGTACGCCGCCGCCGTTCGGCCTGGCTCGGGCGTCTTCTGTGCGGAATTGTCGACGGTCGGCTCGGCGGGCTTCGGCAAGACGGCGGTCAGGCGTCCTTTCCAGTTCATGCACTCGATCGGGCCGTCGGGGTCATTCACGGCGTAGAGCCGCTCGTGAACGGTGTCGAACCCGCCCTTCAGCGCTGAGACGTCGGCGTCGGATGTGAAGCGACCCACACCCAATGGTGCCTCCATCTCCCACTGCTGGTTGAGGTAGCGCGCCTCGACGAACCAGTCGCGCTCGAACTGGTCGATGCCGCGTAAGCGGAGGCTCTGCTCGAAGTCGTCCATGTCGGAGTCGATCGCTCCGAGCGCGTCATTCACGCCCTCGAGGTCGAAGTGGTCGGTGTGCGCGTACTGGCTTCCGGTGAACTCGGCCACGATGTCCGAAAATTGGGCGCCACACGCGCTCAGCGCGCCGGCCGTTCGGGGAACGAGCACGCGCGTGCAGCCGAGCGCTCGCGCGATTGGCACGATGTTGAGACCTGCCGCTCCGCCCCCTGCCACGAGGACGCTCTCGGCCGGGCTGACGCCGTCTTTCACGGTGATCTGCTCAATCGCCTTGATCATCTCTTCGCTCGAGAGCTTGATGATCGCGCTCGCGGCCTCCTCGAGGCTCAGATCGAGCTGGGTCGCGAGCTTCGTCACGACCGTCCGCGCCGCGTCCACGTCGAGCTCCATCCGGCCGCCGAGGAAATGGCCCGGGTCGATGTAGCCGAGCACGACCGCTGCATCCGTGACGGTTGGATGCTCACCGCCCTGCCCGTAACACGCTGGCCCCGGGGTCGCGCCAGCGCTTTGAGGGCCCACGCGGAGCAGGCCGCCGTCATCGATCCATGCGATCGAGCCGCCGCCCGCGCCCATGCTGCGGATGTCGACGGTAGGCACGCCCAGGTTGTGTCCGACGAACTCCTCGATCAGCCACGTCTCACGCGTGTACTTGATGAGCCCGTCGCGGATGAGGCTGACATCGAAGGTGGTACCGCCCGTGTCGACCACGATCACATCGCCGCCGAGCTCGTTCGCCTCCGCGTAGGCGAGTCCGGCAAGCGGAGCCATCGCCGGGCCTGACTTGACCATGTTGATCGGCCTCTCGATCACGTCGTCCGCATGCATCACGCCGCCGCCAGAGGTGCTGATCAGCAGCTCCCCCTCGAAGCCGGCGGCGACCAGGTCCTCCTGGAACGAGCGCAGGTGTTCCTGCATGAGCGGCTTCAGGGATGCGTCGATCGCGGCCGACGATGTCCGCAGGTACTCGCGCACGACCGGATTCAGCTGGTGCGAGAGGGTGTACGGGACTCCCGACAGGTGCTCGTCGATCAGTTCGCCCACACGCCGCTCGTGGTCGTTGTTCGCGATCGACCAAAGCAGGCTGACAGCGACGGCTTCCACGTGTCGGTCCGCGAGCGTGGCCAGCACATCCCTCACCGCCCCCTCGTCGAGCTCCACTTCTACGCCACCTTCTGCGCTGATCCGTTCAGGGATCTCGTAGGTGAGGCTGCGCGGGATGTATGGCGCCGGAAAGTCGCGTGAGAGCTCGAACGGTCGGTGCTTGCCGCCCTGGCGGTAGACCAGGATGTCCGGGAAACCTCGTGTGACGAGCAGCGCAGTCTTGGCGACCTTGCTCTCGACGATCGCATTGGTCGCTCGGGTCGTGCCGTACACGACAACGTCGGTCGCGGCGAGCAGGCTGGCGGGATCTTCGCCCAGGTCCTGTGCGAGGTTCACGAAGCCCTCGTCGAAGCCGGTGTATGGGCGCTCGCGATCGGTCAGGCCCTTGCCGACAGCGAGCTTGCCGGAAGCGTCCGAAATGACAACGTCGGTAAACGTTCCTCCTACGTCAATCGCGATGCGCCGCATGCAGCTCTCTGCCTCCTCGAGCCCGCGTGCGACGGAAGGTCGTTCTCGCCCAGGGCCACCGAGCGACCGTCACCTTCATAGAGCGTCGCCGAGAAGTCACTGCCCTCGCAAATGATCAGCGAATAGGCCAACATTTTGACGGCGAGGGCAATCTCGTTGCAGACCGAGGCGAAGGCGTTTTCGACGACTTCGAAGGTGGCGGGATCGAGCCCAGAACGAGAGGCGGAGCTCATCGGAGCGCGAGTATAGTCGGGTCATGGATGACCTCTATATCACCGGCGCAGCAGCAACCCCTTGCGGGAAATATCTCGACACAAGCCCAAAGGAAATCACCGCGGCGGCGGCCAATGACGCGCTCGCAGAGGCCGGCGTCTCGGCCGACGAGATCGACGCGGTCATGGTTGGGAACGCGGTCGCGGGCCTGATCGGCGGCCAGGAGTGCATTCG